>JAQWHO010000094.1 GCA_029249355.1 Thalassotalea sp. | reverse complement strand
TTATTGCCTTAATCCTCTAATGCGGTAATGAAAGTCTAAATCAGGGTCGTAAGGAGGCTCAACAACCAATAGCTGATCAAAACCAATCCCAAAATTTCTATCCGCTAATTGACGAATTTGCTCATTAGGAAGGTAAACATTTTGGGTAACGTTATCTAGCACTAAAAAGTCGTTACCTAAACCCTGCATTTTTGAAAAATTTACTAACATTTTTTTACTAACATTTAAGTTCTCTTTCACCACACTCATTAGAGGATTAAGGCAATAAACTTTCGCCTTGCCATAAACTTTCTAGTGTTTCACGTTGACGGATCACATACGAATTTTCGCCATCAACCATAATTTCTGCTGCCCTTGGGCGACTATTGTAATTGGAACTCATGGTAAAACCATAAGCACCAGATGAACGAATGGCTAATAGATCACCTGCTTCAATGGCTAGCTCACGCTCTTTCCCTAAAAAGTCACCTGTTTCACAAACGGGTCCAACAATGTCATAAGTTTTAACTGGCACATTAGCTTTTTCATTGACAGGGATAATCTTCTGCCAAGCTTGGTATAAAGAAGGACGGATCAAATCGTTCATCGCACCATCAACAATGGCAAAGTGACGATCTTGATTCGTTTTTAAAAATTCAACTTCTGTTACTAATATCCCAGCATTAGCCATAATAGCTCGACCCGGTTCATAAATAAGGGAAATGTCTCGACCTTCAAGTTTAGATGCTATCGCTTTTGCATACTCGTTCGGGTGTGGAGGTTGCTCATTATCGTAACAAACGCCCAAACCGCCACCCACATCAATATGTGAAAGTTTAATGCCTTGTTCAGCTAAATTATCGACCAGCAATAAAACACGATCTAACGCATCTAAAAACGGTTGTATCTCCGTTAATTGAGAACCGATATGACTATCAATACCTTTCACATCAATATGTGAATATTGTGCCGCTTTTGCATAAATTTTATAAGCGTCATCAATACTGACACCAAACTTATTTTCTTTTAAACCCGTTGAAATATAAGGATGTGTTCCCGCATCAACGTCCGGATTAACGCGTAATGAAATAGGCGCCTTTTGATTAAAATGCTTTGCAACGACTTGAATGCGATCCAACTCCGCTTCAGATTCAACATTAAAACAATGAATACCTTTTTCTAATGCGTAAGCTATCTCTTCTGATTTTTTACCCACACCAGAAAACACCACTTTACTTGCATCACCGCCAGCTTGTAACACTCTCGCTAATTCACCTTTGGAAACAATGTCAAAGCCCGAGCCTAAACGAGCCATTACATTTAATACCGCTAAATTGCTATTCGCTTTTACGGCATAGCAAACTAGATGAGGACGATCACCGGCGGCCTGATCAAACGCATGCCAATGACGTTCAATGGTTGCTCGTGAATAGATATATAGAGGGGTTCCGTGAGTTTTCGCTAACTCAGTAACGCTGCACGCTTCAGCATATAGCTGATTTTCGTTATAGTTAAAAAAATCCACAACTATTGTTCCTGTTGATCTGTTGACTGGTCTTTGCTATTTGATTCTGTTGAACTATTCGCTTGTTTTTCAGAGGGTTGATATAATGGCCCTGACATACCACAGCCGGATATATTCGCCAAAATCAATAAACAACCGAAAATAATTGAATTTAGTTTACGCATTTTTGATTAATTCGATTTTTTTCCCATGATAGACGTTTTATAATCCAATGACTATAGATTACAAGCTAAACAAAACTTATCGATAAAGTTTTTCTCAAAAGGGCGAATAAATGAACGATACACAGTACAACTTAATGGCCGAAGATTTATTATTGGCGCTTGAAGAAGCCATTGAAGACTGTGGTGTCGACATTGATTATGAAGGCGTTGGCGGCATGTTAACGCTTACTTTTAAAAATGCATCAAAGATCATTATCAATAAACAAGCGCCCTTACACGAAATTTGGGTAGCAACTAAATTTAATGGTCACCACTTTCACTTTGAAAACGAGCAGTGGATTGACAAGCGTGGTGGTGATGAATTTTGGCACTTTATCTCTCAAGCCATTAGCACTCAAGCTGATGCACAATTAACGCTTAGCGCAGAATAATTAGGAAAAACCATGACTCAAACTGTACGAATTGCCACGCGTAAAAGTGCTCTAGCTTTATGGCAAGCTGAATATGTAAAAGCTCAACTTGAACATTTCCACCCAAATATTAATGTTGAGCTAGTGCCAATGACCACTAAGGGCGACATTATTTTAGACACGCCTTTAGCAAAAGTTGGAGGTAAAGGGCTGTTTGTAAAAGAACTAGAAGTGGCGATGTTAGAAAATCGCGCTGATATTGCCGTGCATTCAATGAAAGACGTACCAGTAGAGTTTCCTGAGGGCTTAGGTCTTGAAATTATTTGTCCGCGTGAAGATCCTCGCGATGCTTTCATTTCAAACACTATAACGAGTTTCTCTGAATTGCCTCAAGGTGCCATTGTTGGTACTTCAAGTTTACGTCGTCAATGTCAAATAAAAGCATTGCGACCTGATTTAGACATTCGCGATTTACGCGGTAATGTAAACACTCGTTTAGCTAAATTAGATAACGGTGATTATGACGCGATTATATTAGCTGCCGCCGGCATGATACGTTTAGAAATGCCTGAACGTATTCAAGAATTTATTGAACCAGAAGTTATGCTACCAGCTAATGGCCAAGGCGCTGTGGGTATTGAGTGTCGTAATGACGATGAAGAAATTAAAGCGTTACTTGCGCCTTTAGGTTGTGAAACAACCCGAATTCGCGTTTTAGCTGAGCGCTCTATGAACCGCGCTCTAGAAGGCGGTTGCCAAGTGCCAATTGGTAGTTATGCGGTTATTGAAAATAATAACGTTTATTTACGTGGTTTAGTTGGCGCTGTTGATGGCTCTAAAATTATTACTGATAACGTTACAGGTAATACGGCCAACGCTGAACAACTCGGTTTAACCCTTGCTGAAAAGCTATTATCTCAAGGTGCAGACGTTATTTTAAAGCAGGTTTACGAGCAGCAATAAATGCTAACAACGTTGAAGGTAGCGATTACTCGACCACAACAGCAAGGCTTACAGTTACAGCAAGCACTTGATAAAGTTGGTATATCATCTATGTGCCAACCATTATTTAGTTATCGACTTAATACTGATAAAAATAAAATAATGGGCCAAGTTGAAAGCCTTCAACCGACTATTGTTATATTCATTAGTACAGCTGCAGTAGAATTTGCTAATGAAGCATTACCCTTAAAAGAATGGCTTGATGAAAATCAGCAAATAATTGCTGTTGGAGAAAAAACCTTACAGGCATTAGCAACTTTAGATATTCAAGCAACATGCCCAGAAATTCATAACAGTGAAGGGATGTTAGCTTTACCTCAACTCAGCTCTTCTCTATTAATGCGTACTACAAAAAACATATTAATCGTTAGAGGTGAAAGCGGTCGTGAATTTCTTGCAGAACAGCTAAGTTTAAGAGGCGCCCAAGTAGAATACTTAGAAAGTTACCAACGAGAGTGGTTAACGCTATCGCATGAACAAACAGCGCTTTGGCACCCGAAAAACATTAATACTATTGTTATTACCAGTAACGATTTATTGCAACGTGTAGTAGACTTAATAGACATTACCGATAACTACTGGCAAAACACATGCTTATGGCTAGTAGTTAGTGAACGTATCGCACAATCTGCCCAAAAAATGGGGCTGAAGAACGTCGTCAACTCTTGCGGTGCAAATAACCAATCAATCATCACAACATTGCTGAACATGGAATCATAGAATGACTGACACCAATATCCCAAAAGACAGTAATAATTCGGCAAAAGAAGCTTCATCGTCCACCGATGAGAGTACTCAAAAAAAATTAGCTAAGTTAGCGGCCAGTATCGACAAAGATACACCCATTAACAAAACTACGAGCAAGTCAGTTGATAACAAATCGCCAGAAAAAGTCTCATCAACTTCTCGTATCAATAAAACCTCCACAGCAGCCAGAAAAAATATGAATACCTCTGATAAAATCAAAACATCTAAAATTGCCATTCTTGCTTTACTTATTGCATTATTAGGAGTCGCAGGTGTTGGCGGTATTCACTATTTGCACGAGTTACAAAATAAAAAACAGGGTGATGCTTTAACCCAGCAACTCACTTCATTAAATACAGCGAGTGAGCAACGTATTAGTCAACTCATTAGCCAGCAACAAACTGCTATTGAAAATCAAGTAAGTACTGCTCTTGCAGAAATAACCAATACCAGCGATACGCGTATCAAACAATTAGAGGCTCAAATTAGCGCTTTACAGCAAAATCAACCAAGCGATTGGTTAATTCATGAAGCTGAATATTTAATTCGCATTGCAAGTCGTACTATTTGGTTGGAACATGACACCGCCGCTGCCATTAATTTATTACAAGATGCAGATGCACGTATTAAAGAATTAAATAGCCCTGAATATCTGCCTATACGTCAATTAATCAGAGAAGATATGGCAGCATTAAAGCTCATGCCGACATTAAAAACGGAAGAAGTTATTTTATCGTTATTAGCATTAGCTAAACAGCTTCCACTACTAAGCTTCTCGATGGCAAAAATCCCCGACAGTAATGTTGAAGATCAAAATTTAGAATTATCTGAAGATACCGCAGATTGGCGCAGCAATTTAGCTAAAACGTGGCAAAAATTCTTAACTGATTTTATTACGATTCGACGAAGAGAAGGAAACGTTGAACCGTTAATGTCTGCAAATAATCAGCAGCATTTAAAAGAAAACTTAGCACTTAAACTGCAACAAGCTCAATGGGCGGCAAGTGAAGAAAAATCAGCATTATTTGCCCAATCTCTGGATGATATTTCTCTTTGGTTAAGCGAATACTTTGATATGGGACATCTTGAAACGGCTAAGTTTTATCAAAGCATCCAACTACTTAAAAGCGAAATAGTAAGCTACGACTATCCAACAAAATTACAGTCTTTAAGCGCCATTCGCCAAATACTTACAAATAAGTCTGTGACAATTCTACAAACAAAAGCCAGTAGAAATGAGTCACTAAATACAGAGAATAAAGCAATATCTGAGATCACTCCTGCTAAAAAGGAAACAGAAAGCTCGATTAAAGTGAATGAGGCGCCCCCGGTTAAGAAAGAAGAAGCCTCACAACAAAAAACAATCTTAGAGGGTGCCTAATGAAACGGATTATTCTAATTATTGTTTTATTTTTTGCGGCTATTGCTATCAGCCCAATATTGATTGGTGAAAAAGGCTACATATTAATTGCTATGGGAAATATCACCATAGAATCAACCGTTGTTACTGCGACAATGATGCTCGTTGCTTTATTTATCGTATTAATAATTGCGTTGAAAGTATTACGCGGCGGAATAAGTTTAAGTCTTGGCACATGGAATAAATTTGCTTTTGCCAGTCAACGCAAAGCATTGCGAAACTTAAAAAAAGGCATTGCTGCTTATATTCTTGGTGATAACCAACAAGCAGAACATTTATTAGTTAAAAGTGCTGAGCCAAGTCAATTTGAACAAATTGCTTATTTATTGGCTGCAAGTGCCGCTGACAAACAAGGCTTAGCAAGTAATACCAAACATTACCTATCACAGTTAGACAACAATCAGGAAAACCTTAAAGACGTAGGTTTAGAGTCAGTATTAATCACCATTCAATTACTGATTAATCATCAAGAGTTTTCACAAGCTCGACAATTAATTGATGATCACCACAAACATATTGGTCACGACGATAGGTTACTTGCTCAAGAAATAACATTGAGCCTAAAAGAAAAGCGTTTTGGCTATGTAGTTGAACAATTAAACGCCGCAAGAAAAAGTAAAATCATTACTGATGAAACGATTGAGCAATGGGAGTCTTTTGCGTTTTATGGCGTGTTTAATGAACAAATACAGCAGCATGACAACGATGCACTAAATACTTACTGGAATAATCTTGCGAGAAAAATAAAGCAGCGTGAACAAGTTATTTATGCCTATTGCCAAGTCTTAGCCGCTCATCAAATTAACCAGCCATTAAGTAAAATTCTCCTGCCGGTAATCAAAAAAGGCGCCAATGAAAAGCTGCTTAAACAAATGAGAAGCTTACCTTTAACCTCAACCGATGAACTTATTCAAGCAGTACAAAAACACTTACATCATGACCAACATAATGCGAAATGGTTAAGCTGTTTAGCACATTTAGCAAAGAGCTCTCAGCAATGGCCAATGGCAGAAAAAGCGTTTAACTCTTTAGTACAATTAGAAGGTGAGCAGTACGATAAGGTTGATTTAATTGCCTTCGCTAAAGTACTAGAAAAGCAAAATCAATTGCCTAAAGCTATCGAGGTTTTAAATAAGCTGGTCTCTGTGTAATCCTTAATGCATCTAAATAGATGCATTGATTTCAAAACGTACGCTTATTTTATCTTAGATATTAGCTAAAACCCTTATTTAATAACCGCTTCATGTTCGTTATGAACATGACTAAACGGCAATTAAATAAGAGTCTTGCCCATTGTTTTTCCCTTTATGCTTTTCTTTACGTTGAAAAGAACCTTTACCTTTTTTCGCTTTTACAATTTGTAGCTTATACATTTTAGACGTCACTAAAGCGGCTAAAAAGTTATCTTTAATTGAACCTCGTCCAATATCGGTTTGACTAGCCAAAGTAGATTCTTTACTACTCTTTACGTTTTTTTTACTCATTGCGTTTCCTTTGAATGAAAAAATTATTTTCTAATAATCACTGTTACTTTAAACCGGCATCTTATACATCAAATTTTCGATTTAAAAAAGAAAAAAACCACCTAAATAAGGTGGTTTTTATTTTCGAAACATTTACGTGTGATTAAATATACGCGAAAGCATCCGCATACATATGATTAATATTCGCACCTTGGGCAACAAAATCATCACGTACAGCACCAACCATGTCGAATCGTCCGGCAATATAAATATCATAATCACCAAGGTTATCGATATCTTTCATCACAACTTTATGCACCATACCAATACGCCCAGACCAATCATCATGAGGTGTTTCAACTACGGGATTAAATGTCCCGTTAGATAAAGTGCTTATTGTTGCGGCCGTTTTATCTAATTCATAACAAGCGCTTGGATCACGTAAGCCCCAATAAACAACCACTTCTCTGGTTGATTTTTGATTCGCTAAATATTCAAACATCGACTTAATATATGAAAAACCTGTTCCGCCAGCAATTAACAGCGCAGGTCTTTCACTGTCAGTAATTAAAGCGGCATTACCTAAAGGAATTTCGATAGTGACATGACTGTTTTCTTTTATACGTTCAATAACTTGCATAGGATAACTATCAGCGCCAAAAGCGCCAATTTGCAATTCAATTAATTCATCACAAGGTGAGCTAGCAATTGAAAAGGGTCTTTTATCTTCATCGCTCATGACAAAATTTAAATATTGCCCCGGTATAAAATCAATTTTTTCTGCCGGTTTTAACAATACTTTATAAACATACTCTGTTAATGCCGTTATTGACTGCACCTGACATTCTATTTCTTTCATTTATTAACCTATTTGATTCGCAGCTATTGTCTGCTAATTTTCTATTAGTTTGAGTTACTCAAAAATATTGAGTTCACTCCAAAGTTCATCGACTGCGCTCTTAACACTTTCGTCCATCACAATGGGTTCACCCCATTCTCTATTGGTTTCACCTGGCCATTTATTGGTTGCATCCATGCCCATTTTAGAACCTAAACCTGATACGGGTGAGGCGAAGTCTAAATAATCAATTGGGGTATTTTCTATTAAAACGGTATCTCTACTTGGGTCCATACGGGTAGTCATCGCCCAAATAACATCTTTCCAATCGCGAGCATTAACATCATCATCACAAACGATAACGAACTTAGTATACATAAACTGGCGAAGGAATGACCAAACTCCCATCATGACCCGTTTAGCGTGACCGGCATATTGCTTTTTAATGGTCACTACCGCTAAACGATAAGAACAACCTTCAGGTGGTAAATAAAAGTCCTGAATTTCGGGAAATTGTTTCTGTAAAATAGGCACAAATACTTCATTAAGTGCCACACCTAAAATAGCCGGTTCATCAGGTGGACGCCCTGTGTAAGTACTGTGATATATAGGATCTTTGCGTTGCGTAATATGGGTAACTGTCATCACAGGAAAGTCATCAACTTCGTTATAATAGCCGGTGTGATCACCATATGGCCCTTCTGGTGCCATTTCATTCGGGTCAATATAACCTTCTAAAATAATTTCAGCAGTAGCAGGCACTTCTAAATCATTACTAATACACTTCGCCACTTCCGTTTTTGCACCACGCAATAACCCAGCAAAAGCGTATTCTGAAAGCGTATCAGGTACAGGTGTTACTGCACCTAATATAGTTGCCGGATCTGCACCTAAAGCAACAGAAACAGGATAATTTTCACCTGGATTTTCTTTTTTAAATTCTTGAAAGTCTAATGCACCACCGCGATGAGATAACCAACGCATAATAATTTTATTTTTTGCAACTAGCTGCTGACGATAAATACCTAAATTTTGACGCTCTTTATGAGGACCACGAGTGACCGTTAACCCCCAAGTAATTAGAGGTGCAACATCTCCTGGCCAACATTTTTGAATGGGTAATTTGGTTAAATCAACGTCATCGCCACTGAATACTTGCTGTTGGCAAAGCGGTTTTTTAATGACCTTAACCGGCATATTCAACACTTGCTTATAAAGCGGCAGCTTATCCATAGCATCACGAAAACCTTTTGGAGGCTCAGGCTCTTTAAGGCTTGCTAGTAACTTACCGACATCGCGCAATGCATTAACTTCTGTTTGTCCCATTGCTAAAGCAACTCGCTCAGGTGTACCAAATAGATTGGTTAGCACCGGAATTCCACTTGGTTCGCCATGTTCATTAACAGGATTTTCAAACAGCAAAGCAGGACCTTCCTGACGAAGAGTACGGTCACTAATTTCTGTCATGACTAGTTCTGTAGATATTGGTTGAGTTATACGCTTTAACTGGCCCAACTTTTCAAGCTGCGCCATAAAATCTCTTAAATCACTGTATTTCATTATCGTTTTTGCTGAGAATTTTTCGTTATTATACTGATATGTACATTAAAGGCATAATTATTACACGAACTTGCTAAGTGTTACTGTTTTGAACGTTCCATCACCACTTGATAAGCCGCTTTTATCTTATCAACAATAACACTGTCTGTTTGATTGCTTAACGCAAAATATAATGATGCCGTTAGTTTTTCTAAATGATAAAACGGCTTTATTTGCTGACAGTCAACCTTCATATGTAAACAGGAAAATTGAAAACTTGAATAGTTTGTTGGAAATAAGTCGATTTGTCCGAGTTTTAACATACTTATGCTTTGTGATGGTTTACTCACTAAGTACAAATTTTTAAAACCAAGAGCAATTAAATGTTGCTCTGTTGCACTATCTCTAATTACCCCAAACTTTAATATTATTAACTATACTACTGTAATAGGTTGAGATAATTTAAGCGACTCCATACCCACTAAATAATAATTTAAGCGCATAACACTACCAATCCATTGAAATAGATCTTCACGTTGCTCAGTTCTCGCTAAAGAATAAATCATAGTATTAGGTTGAGTTAATGCGACATTATAGGCTCTAGCCCAAGGTAATATTTCAATAGAGTAGGGAATATTGGCTTCATTAAGAACAGATCTAACCAATTCTGTTGATGGCCCTAATATTTTACCATTTTCCAAATATTGAATAGGAAATGTATCTTCTGTCAAAACCCTAATTTTAAGGGCTTGATCTTTTGACTCCTGAGCAATTAAATCAGTAGAAGTAACAACAATTAAAAACAGAAAAATACAACTCAAAAAATTCAGTATCATGCTTAAATACCGTGGGCTAAGTTTAAAAAAAGGCGCATTCTACAATAAACGAAACAGCTTGTCGTATAAAAAACGCACTATTTTTAATGAAGTATAGACTAGGTGTACGTTCAATTTTACAATAAAATAAAAAGTGTAGAAGATACAAAAACTTGAATAATAAAAGTAGAAATAAAAAAGCGTTAGTTTTTACACTAACGCTTTAATAATAAAAAACTGAACGAGAGATTATTTACTTACGTTTCATCGAATCGAAAAAGTCGTTATTCGTTTTCGTCATCGCAAGCTTATCAATCATAAATTCCATGGCGTCAATCTCACCCATTTCATGAACGATTTTACGTAATATCCACATTTTTTGTAATTCATCAGGCTTAGTTAAAAGCTCTTCACGTCGAGTACCACTGCGGTTAAAGTGAATGGCAGGGAAAACACGTTTTTCAGCAATTTTACGAGAAAGGTGTAATTCCATATTACCGGTACCTTTAAACTCTTCGTAAATAACTTCGTCCATTTTAGAACCCGTATCAACCAATGCAGTCGCGATTATAGTTAAACTACCACCTTCTTCAATATTACGAGCCGCACCAAAAAAACGTTTTGGACGATGTAATGCATTCGCATCAACACCACCAGTTAGAATTTTACCTGATGATGGAATAACCGTATTGTATGCACGAGCTAAACGGGTAATTGAATCGAGTAAAATAATGACATCTTTTTTATGTTCAACTAAACGCTTTGCTTTTTCAATTACCATTTCCGCCACTTGTACATGACGATTTGCTGGTTCATCAAACGTTGAAGCAATAACTTCACCTTTCACCAAACGCTGCATTTCAGTCACTTCTTCTGGGCGTTCATCGATAAGTAATACCATCAATTCAGCTTCAGGATGATTATGAGCAATACTTTGGGCAATATTTTGCAGTAATAATGTTTTACCCGCTTTTGGTGGTGCTACAATTAAACCACGTTGACCTTTACCAATCGGAGAGGCTAAGTCTAAAACTCGAGCAGTGATGTCTTCTGTAGAGCCATTGCCTCGTTCCATAATCATCCGTTGATTCGGGTGAATGGGCGTTAAGTTTTCAAAAAGAATTTTATTACGAGAATTTTCAGGTTTGTCAAAGTTAACTTCAGCAACCTTTAATAGAGCAAAGTAACGCTCACCTTTTTTAGGTGGACGAATCTTTCCATGAATCGTGTCACCCGTTCGCATACTAAATCGACGAATTTGGCTCGGCGATACATAAATATCATCAGGCCCTGCTAAATATGACGAATCGGCAGAACGTAAAAAGCCAAAACCATCTTGCAAAATTTCTAAAACGCCGCCGCCGAAAATGTCTTCCCCGCTTCCTGCGTGTGCATTTAATATTGCAAAAATAATATCTTGCTTACGGGTTCTAGCTAAATTTTCAAGCTTCATTTCTTCAGCAAGTTTCATTAATTCACTAATGGATTTTTCTTTGAGTTCGGTAAGATTCATATTTGAGGTTCTTAGATATTTGACGTTGTTAGATTTTGCCAATTTGGCATTTTTAATGGGTAGAGTAAGAGTTTAGAAATGTTATTTTTCCGTTGAAGTATAAAGTTAGCACTAAATACCCAGTACGTAAAGTAACAAAAAATATCCTTGCTTGTTTTTTAAGCGAAAGATATGAAACAAAAAGGCTCGTACATGAAGAGCCTTTTTATCATTATAAGTTGTTATCAATAAACTCTTTTAATTGAGTTTTTGATAAAGCACCAACTTTGGTGTCAGCTACTGCGCCGTCTTTAAACAATAAAAGCGTTGGAATACCACGGATGCCATACTTCGGTGGTGTTGCATCATTTTGATCAATGTTTAATTTACCCACAGTTACCTGACCTGCATATTCTTCTGCAATGTCATTTAGTAAAGGCGCAATCATTTTACATGGACCACACCATTCAGCCCAAAAATCAACCAAAACTAAACCTGATGCAGTTAATACATCAGCTTCAAAGCTGTCATCTGATAACTGAACAATTTTATCGCTCATTTTTCTCTCCGTTAATGGTGGCATTTATCGCCAAACTGAGCAGGATTATACCCTCAACAAAATGAATTACCAATACTCTTGTGTTTTTCACCTCTAAAAACGCTAAATTTATCGCTTTTTTAACGATAAAAACCACTATTGCGAATATTTATACGCTAGCGTTATCGAGACAGTATTTATTAGCCACGTAACCTGTTAAGCTTAGCGCCATGAATAATACTCACTTATCAGATACGAAGTTCACAGAGCTTAATTTAGCACCGAAAGTAGTTGCTGGATTAAATGCCATGGGCTTTGAACAATGTACAACCATACAAGCGAAATCTTTACCTGTTTTAATTGAAGGAAAAGATATAGCAGGGCAAGCACAAACAGGTGAAGGTAAAACTATCGCCTTTTTGGCAGCAACTTTTCATCACTTATTGCAAAAGCCAGCAAAAGTAGAAAAGCAACCTAGAGCGTTAATCATGGCGCCAACTAGGGAACTTGCTATACAAATTCATCGTGACGCCATTGAAATGGCAAAAAGCACCGGGCTTCGTCTTGGTGTGGTTTATGGTGGTGAAGGCTATGAAAGCCAACGTCAAGAACTCGAAGCGGGTGTTGATATCTTAATCGGTACATGTGGTCGCCTTATTGATTATATGAAACAAGGTGTTTACAACGTTAGTAATATTGAAGTTGTTGTACTTGATGAAGCGGATCGTATGTTCGATTTAGGTTTTATCAAAGATATTCGTTATATGTTTCGCCGTATGCCTGCAGCAACTGACCGTTTAAGCATGCTCTTCTCTGCAACTTTATCATTTCGTGTCAAAGAGCTCGCTTTTGAACACATGAATGATCCAGTAAGTGTAGAAGTAGAACCTGACCAAAAAACCAATGTTAGAATTTCTGAAGAATTATTTTACCCTTCCAATGAAGATAAAATGACTTTACTGCAAACATTAATTGAAGAAGATTGGCCAGAAAAAGCAATTATTTTCGCCAATACTAAACATAGTTGTGAAAATATTCATGCGCATTTAGAGGCTGATAAAGTACGTGTTGGCTTATTAACCGGTGATGTTGTTCAAAAGCGTCGTTTGAAAATATTAGAGCAGTTTACTAACGGCGAACTTGATATTTTAGTGGCAACCGATGTTGCTGCACGCGGTTTACACATTCCTCAAGTAACGCATGTATTTAACTATGACTTACCTGATGATTGTGAAGATTA
>JAQWHO010000093.1 GCA_029249355.1 Thalassotalea sp. | reverse complement strand
TGTTGAAGCAGCGGCGCCAAATGTTGCAGTTGTGGCCACAACAGCAGCAGCGATAAGCGTCTTTTTAAACATTTTTTATCTCCAATTTCATGAAATTGAACACCTTACAAATCATTTGTTTGTGTCCTATTTTTTTTACCTTTCGGTTATTATCTCCGTTCTACTGCATTCAAAAACGAAGGCGAGAAAAACGAATATCGACAATTTACAGTTAATAGCGACTAAAAGTCAATAACAACTGCGAATTTTATTTAATAAAAATAACGTTTTGTACTCATTTATTATCATAAGTCAAAAAATAAGCGACTCAACTTCCAAATATCAAAATTTAATTTTAGCTCAAAACATTAAATAGAAGTAATTTAATTATATTTTATAAACTTGTCTGTAATTATACGAGTTATAATGTACAAATGTGATGCAATGCCTCTAATTGGCTACTTTTAAATTAGTTAAGTTATTTTGAAACGATGAAATGATAGTGTTCCACTGATCGGTTCTGTTTATTACCTTAGGGGTTACCATTAATACAAGCTCAGTTCTTGATACACTTTCTGTTTCTTTTCTGAATAAATTACCTAAAATTGGAATATCACCCAAGCCAGGGACTTTATTTTCAACAATTTTAGTTTGTTCATCAATCAAGCCACCAAGAATAATTGTTTGACCACTTTCAGCAACGATTTCAGTACTCAAGTTACGTTCGAAAACATTAGGGTTACCACCACCTCCATTTCCATCAAGAGTATTACTAATAGACTCTTCAATATTCATAATAACAATACCTTTAGCGTTTATTGTTGGGGTAACAGAGACATTAATACCTGTTTGGCGGTATTGATTGGTTGTGGTGATTCTATCATTATCATCTAATCCTTCTGTTGTAGAACCTACAATAGCTATATCAGTACCAATATTTAACGTTGCAGTGACACCGTCACGTACAAGTAAACTTGGATTAGACAATACTTTTATATTTGTATCAGCTTGGGAGAATGCAGCAGAAACGCTATCACCCTTACCATTATCAAACAGAAAACCAAAACCAACGCCATCAAAAGAAATATTACTTCCAGAGCCACTTCCTCCTTCATCAAAAACTCCATTTTGAATAGCCCACTTCACTCCAAATTCAAAATCATCGCTAAGTGTAACTTCTGCAACGACAATATCTAACATCACCTGTTTAGGTAGAACATCTAAGCGATTAATTAGTTGGATTATATTGCGATATTCAGTTCCTGTTGTATAAAAAATTAATGCATTGGAACGTTGGTCAACGACAAAAGTTAACTCTTCGTTCGTCCCCCCCGTATTTCTACTTGTATTAATAAGTAATCCAGATTTATTCCCTATGCTATCTGATGAATTGGCTTTGGCTGAAATATTAGCTTTAATACTTGCTGTTTTTGCTGAAATCAAAGGGGTAAGACTTTCACCAATATCTTGTGCTCTAGCGAATTGAGGATGAAAAACAAAGTATTGCTTAACGTCTCCTTCACTTGGTTTATCTATTTGTGCCGTCCAAAACTTAACGCGATTAAATAAAACCTCTGTCGCTGAAAATACAGCTACTGAACCTATTTGAGGCAGAGGTACAAAAACTAAATTTTTATTATCTGGCGTGTTAATACTGTTAGGTATACCTTCGTTTTCTAAAAGGATAGATAACTGTTGAAGATATAAATCTGAAGATGTATAAACAAGCTTGACTAAACCAATATGACGTCCTCGATTAGCAGGTGAATCAAGTAATTGAACTAATTCTAATGCTCTTGATACATTGTTATAATCACCGGTAATAAACAGCGCACTTTGTTTTACATCAATATTAATTGATACATCAGCTAATTGCTCAATAGTGCTCTTTAAAGTAGTTTTAATTCCAAATAAAATTGGTACAACTTGCATTATTTTTCTATTTGTAGCAGGAATGGTATTTAATTCTCTTCCCATTCCAACTGTTGTACCCGACTTACTGTTTTCTTTAATTTTAGATATTAAGTAAACATTTTCGTTATATTTTAATTTAAGTCCTCTATCTGCCAGTACAGATTCAGCAAGCAAATATAAACGACGTTTACTGACATTTTCTTTTAAGTTCAATGTTACTTTTTCTTTTACCAATGAAACTTCTGGTGTAAGTAAATAATTAGTTGAAAGTAATTCGCCATAAACATAATGGATAAAGTCTTTTATCAGCATGTCGTTTGCCGTCACGTTGACCAATGTCGACTCTGAAAAGTTTTCAGCTAACTTAGAGCGTTGGAATAAGACATTATTGCGTTCAATACTTGGGATCTTTTTTAATCCGTAATTTTCAACTGAAGGTTTTTCTACATATTCATTACTGTCACTTTCATTATATGAAGAGTCGCCTTTACTTAAATATGAGCTATTAATAGCGAGATCATTATCATTAAGGCTTTCTTGCGGAACTGTTGCACAACTAGAAAGAATAAGCGTTAAGAGAAAAAAGGGGGATTTAATTATCAAGTTATATTTCATTTTATATTTTCTTTATACTTCTTTATTTGTTGTAAAAAGTCTCAGTTTTATATTTCTATTGGCTTGAGTAAATTCAATATAATCATTGTTAACTCTTTTAAGCAGATATTCAGATAATTTTTCCCCTTCATATAAGCGAAATTGGGACGTATGACCTGACAATAGATGTTTCTTATTGAGTAAAGCAAATTTGCGTTTACTATCAAAAAATGTTGCCGTAAGTGTGTATTTATCTTCGCCATCAAATAAACCAGCAAGATCACCATTTTGCTTCAATTGTTCTTCAGATGCCATAATATTAATTTTAGGCTTCTTAATTTTATCAACTTTAGCCTCAACTACTTTAGGTTGCTCAACGATATCAAACGCTTGTAGTAGCTTTTGTATTTCATTATTTTTCTCGTCAGCTAAAAAAGCTATTTCTTTCTCTATAACCACAGATTCATCACCTTCAATAAGGACACCACCTTCTGCGATTGATAAACGGGTGAAAAAATCTAAAAGACAGATTAGCATAGTAAATAATGCAATCGAAATTAAAATATTAACCTTACTCATTTTGCTCCCTAGGAATTGCTCTCCAACTTATCACAACAAATTTTCCAGAAAACTGCCCTAATTCATTTCTATTGGGAAACATTTTTGAAATATTACTACGAAACTCCAGTAAAGCTAATTTTGGCTTTTGTTTTTCTATTTCTGTCAATAATGAAATGAAGCCTTTAAAAGTTCCAGCTAGAGAAACTTCAAGTCTGTGTTCTTCATGCCCATCCCTATCCACCTTATTTAGCCAAGACACACTTCTTGAACGCAGCTCATATTTTTCAATTAAAGCTTCTATTTTACGTTGAATATTTAGCTGATATTGAATTGCAGTGCTTTCTGTCCCTGCTACTAGTTGTATTTGTTTAAGAGAAAATTGTTGTAAGGTTAATAATTCAAAGGCTAAGTCTTGCTGATTATCAACTAAAGCCAACCCTTTTTTTAATTGTTTATTTTTCTTCTGTATTTCCAATACTTTATTTTCTTGCCAATTTACAATAGGTAAAAAAGCAAACTTTATTGTCACAAGGACAAGTATTAAGCCAATAAGTATCGGTTTATTCTTAAGAATGCTCATTTTTCAACTCAGTATTGTATCTTGTTTTGGCTATGGAAAACTTAACCGATATTATTTCTTTTCCTCGGCTTTTTATAGCAGGCGAAACTATTTTAGGTGTTGTAATATTTTTGTTATCGGATAAGAACTGTATAACTTCTGAAGATCTAGGAGACTTAACTCTTATAGTATACTCATCACTTGTATAAGTAATAGATAAAACCTCACTATTAGTGCTAATTAATGGGAGTATAACGAGCCATACATCAGATGTTATAGTGGATAATTTAGTATTATTGGCAATTCCTGCTTGGAAAGCACGTTCTTCATCTAATGAAGCTTGTAGAGCAAAAACATCGTTTAACAATTCTCTTTGTTCAGAAAGTTCACTGTCTAGGTTAGACCCTTGAAAATATAACCAACTGCTAGAGATACAGAAATATAATAAAATAATACAAGAAATAGTTACTGACATTAACTTAGCAGGCAATAAATATAAATATTTTCTTATTGGGAAGAAATTAAAAACTTGTTTATAACAGTACCTAGGTAATCCAAAGAATCCTTTTAATTGATTGTTCAAAAAGTCGTTATGGGAAACATTTACTGAAACTTCATTAGTCGCTATCGAATATTGAAGAAGCTGATTTATTTCTAACTCACCAGACTCGCTAATAAAGCTTTTAAAACCATCATTGTTCAGCGTTGCAAATAAATAACCTTTATTACGTTTAAGCTTTGCTATCCCAGGAACTTTATCTTTCTTTAAGTAAAGATAAACAAGTAAAGACTCAGGTACTATAACCAAAGAAGAACGAGAAAATTCATCATATATTGATTGCTTTATCATAAAATAATGAATTCTAGTTTTTTCACTACTTATTGATTCTGCAACAAAATAATTTACTCCTGAAAATGGAGCTATATTGTCGACAAATGATGCCGCCTGAATAGCTTCATCAAATTTACCGATTGGAATATCCTTAGTACACTCGAAACAATGCTCTCTGCCAACAATCACAATAGCAGGATTTGTCTCAATCTTAGATGAGGAACTTGTTAATTGTTGCTCTTGCTTTACTAACGAATATAATTCATTTGAATAAATAGCGACATTAGATAAACAAGTATTTATTAATTTTTTGAACAGAGTTTTCTCCAAAAGCTTAACCAAGAAAAGTGTGAAAACAAATTATCTAATGAATATTGACTTAATACAATAAGTAAAAACTTCAACACAGTGAAAGGTACATAAATATTGTAAAATTTAATTAATATAACAACTTAATAGTTAGCTAAAATAACAATAGGATCTTTTGATTTTTGACTTTCAACTTTCAAATCAAAATTACTAGTAATAATTACATCATTATATTTAGCCGAAATCGAAACCATAAATGTAGAGCGAGGATGCAAGTCCACAAATTCATACTGTTTGCTACCCACAATTCCTTGCCATGTATCTTCAGAAAAATTTTGCTCCTTCTGCGCCTGTAGTATTTGTTGAGCAATATAAGGCTCAAATATAGTATTTACTAACTCAGGCTTGGCAAGTGATGGGTTAATAGAGCCACTAGTGTATATAGTTAAAAGCCCCTTCAAAGATGAATAAAGCTCAGGTGTAATACCTCTAATACTATTTAGCTCTGATATGTGCTGTAAAGGACCATTTCTTGGTTCAATGGACAAACCTTGATAGTAGTTTTTTTCAGCTCCATATATTGAAGTAATATCATCAACGTCAATCCAATCATTTATAGCGTCGATAACTTCCAAAGTAGTAGTTTCATCAACATTTAAAGTCAGGAGTAATTTATGTAAGTACATTTTAGGAGCTGTAATTACTGATAATAAAGCTGTCGTTGATGTGATTGAAACACTAACATTTTGAGATAAATCAAAAGGTATTCCCCTTAAATTCCATTTAACACCATTAATCACGGCATCGGATAATTGGCTTGAATCATTTCTAAAAAATTCAAAAACAATTCTACTTCTAGCTGTTTTTAATAACAATTCGGCTTTAATTCTATCGTTAAAATCCTTCGCAATCTCGACTTGATGCCTGGCAGTTTTAGTGAACTGAATAGCAATAAGTGACATTATTGCTGTCATAATTAACACCTGAACTAGTGCAACACCTTCAGTTTTAGAAGTTATCATCGAATAATGCCAATATACGTGTATCAACCTGACTCAAAGGAATCTCAATAGTTTCTTGTTTATCATGGTAAACAAAAGATAACCTAATCGCATCAGGTAATATTTTACGATTAAACCCATTGAAGCTCTGCCACCAAACTTTATTCTCGCTCCCCGCAACTTTACTACTTAAATTTTTATGTCCGTAATAGTGGAATTTTACATCAAGTATCCCATCCAACAAGACAACACGCCTTTTAAAATTAATATTTTGTTTAATAATAGTAATAGGATTTTTTGCTATAGGCTCTTCTTCGTAATGTAATTGATAAGTAAAATCTTCTTGTTGCATCAATGAAAACCTTACAACGCTAGGAGTATCGCGATAAAAGAAAGAACGTGTAGTTATACCAATAAATCCATCTTCATTCCCTTCAAAATAAATAGAAGCTACGTGGTTTTTATCTCTTAAAATATAAGGGTAAATGCCTAAAATACTATGTTTAGTTAATAGCAGCTTTTTGGCGGTATTAGCAGATTGATCAAATATCCCTAAGCTTTTTTGCCACCTATCCATGAAAAAAGAGTAACCTAAACTTGAAATCAGTAGAGTCATACTCATGATTGCTAAAGCTACAAGCAGCTCAATTAATGAAAAACCTTTAGGGTACTTTACCATGTGATCTCTTCGTACAGAAAATCACTATTTTTACCATTTACCTTAACTTCTAATTTAACTTGCCATAACTTTGCTTGATGTTCAGCTTGGGAAAGGCTATTACCAAAATAGCGTGCAGGAGGCTTGGCTGTTTCTTTTACTCTTGCTTGCCACTGATAATGCCTTCCCATTAATTCTCCAGAA
The DNA here is from genome assembly GCA_029249355.1 of Thalassotalea sp. Classification (GTDB taxonomy): domain Bacteria; phylum Pseudomonadota; class Gammaproteobacteria; order Enterobacterales; family Alteromonadaceae; genus Thalassotalea_H. The sequence goes on along the minus strand of JAQWHO010000093.1, from coordinate 3,621 downwards.
CCTGATTTTTCATTTAATGAGTGGGAGTTTTTAAGGTCGAACGTTATTTTTGAAATAATTAGCGTGGTATAAGCTGCGCTAGAAACATTTAACTCTGCTTTTTCACTTGATAAAATGGTGGTTCTAAAAACAAGAGTAAAAGCTGCCAAGCTGATGAACATGATAAAAGAAGCGATTAATACTTCTATTAAAGTAAAACCTCTACTTATCATATTCATAAATCGTTGATCTCATCTAAACTCAACAAATGCTCATTTCCATTATAATATAACGTTAAATTGTTTATGTTAGTGAAGCCTGCAGAAGTAAAGTTTAAATCTTGTTCAGGAAAACCAATAAAGTTAAAGCTAACTTTATTGGTTTTCTGGCTGTCAGTATATTTGTACTGGATATGATTCTGGTTAAAAGATACATCTACAGATCGACCGTTGATAAAAGCTTTATAGCTAATTTTTTTCAATATTTCTGTTAATTCTTTCACTTCAGATTGAGCTTTTACTTTATCATAAGATTTCATAATATTTGGACCAACTAAGGCAAAAGCAGTGCCCATAATGGCCAGTACAACCATTAGCTCAATTAGTGTAAAGCCTTTTTTAATGGGGAAATTATGCATAAAATATTCCCTGAATTTATAGTCCTACATCATTAGTTGAAACAATACTTAACAACATCACGACAACGACTGAACCTACAATAGCGCCCATAACCAATATTAATATAGGCTCAATCATTGAAGTCAGAGTATCAGTCCAACTTTCAAAGTCTTGACGAGACCTATCAGCTATTTCATCAAAGACAGGCACTAACTCCCCACTTTCTTCACCTACCTCAATTAAGGAAATATTAAACTCAGTGAATAATGGTGTCGCTTTTAAAGCGTCAGACAAAATACCTCCTTGTTTTATTTTGTTACTTGCAATTTTTACCACTGATTGAATTTCAATATTCTTAATATTACTTGACGAAAGCTTAAGTGCTTCAACCAAAGAAACACCACTGGTTAGCATCATGGCCATTGAAGAGTTAAATCGTATTCGTTCGACTAAGATGATAGCCTTCCCTACAAGAGGTAACTTTAAACCAAATGCATTTAGCCTTCGTTTAAACTTATCATTTTTCATTCCTTGAATAATTGCAACGAAAAATAATGCGATAGAAGCTGCAAGATACCACTGATAATCAATAAACCAATCACTCGTTGATAATAATAGCCGAGTGTAGATTGGGAGTTCTTCCGCCCTATCAAAAATAGAACTCATTTGAGGCACGATATAATTGAAAACAAATAAAATACACCCAATGCACACAAACAAAATTACACTTGGGTAAGTCATTGATTGTATGATCTTACTTTGCAAATTTCTTCTGAATTTTAAATCACTGGAAAGGCGAGAAAAAACTAGTTCTAATTCACCCGATGCCTCGCCGAGTTTTATCATATTAATATATAATGCGTCAAAGACATCATCAAACTCAGCAAATGAATCTGAAATGCTTTTACCTGATTTGATGTTACCACTAATTTTATCTAATAAATTTGCTGTTGCGGGAGTTGAAGCGCCTTTTTTAAGGATATCTAATCCTTTATCTAACCTCACGCCACTTTTAAGTAAAATAGCTAGCTCAGATGTTATGAACTCTAAACTTTGTAAACTAATTTTTTTGCTATTCTTTAATAAAGATTGATTTGAAGCAGCTTTTTTTAACTCAGAAATACTAACAAGCACTAAGCCTTTACTTTTCAGTTTAGCTTTTGCAAGAGCTTCATTTTCTGCCTCTATTTCACTCTCAAGTTTTGTCCCATGAGAGTCATAAGCAGAATATTGAAAATGCATTACCCTGCTACCCTAATAACTTCAGAGACTGTTGTCAGGCCATTCATTGCTTTTAATAAACCATCTTCAAGCAGAGTACGACCACCAGTAGATTTATTGACTTTTTTGGCTTCTTGGATAAATGTTTGACCTTTATCTAATGCTTTAATTTCTTCAGTACATCTTAAATACTCTATAATTGCAGTCCTACCTTTATAACCTGAATGATTACAGAGTTCACACCCACACGCTTTTTTTAATGTGATTTTCTGGTCAGGAAATAATGTATTCAGTGAATATTTTTCGACTAATTGTTCTTGATTTTCATCTTCGATTGCGCAATTTTGACATAGTTTTCTTGCTAAACGCTGAGCAACAATTGAAATAATAGCCGCATTTAACAAGAATTCTTCCACACCAAGATCCAACAGTCTTGTAAATGCACTTGGGGCATCATTAGTGTGAACGGTAGAAAAAACCAAGTGCCCTGTTAATGCTGATTGCATCGCAATACGAGCAGTTTCTTTATCCCGAATTTCACCTAACATAATAACATCGGGATCTTGTCGGACAATGCTTCTTAATCCTGTTTCAAAAGTAAAACCAATGTCACTGTTCACCTGAACTTGATTAACGCCTTCAAGCTGATATTCAACAGGGTCTTCTAAAGTTATTATCTTTACATCTTCATTATTTAATGCATTTAAAAAAGTATAAAGGGTAGTCGTTTTCCCTGAACCAGTAGGGCCAGTTAATAACACAACACCAGCAGTACTTTTTAAATCTTCAAGCAAATTATTCTGTATATCTTCAGCTAAGCCAACTACATCGATATCATAAGTAATAGAGTCTTTTCTTAAAAATCTCATTACCATGCTTTCGCCATCATTGAGAGGAAGAGCAGAAACTCGAATATCTAATTCAATATTTGCAATTTTTAATTCGATCTTTCCATCTTGTGGTCTTCTTTTTTCAGCGATATCCATGCCAGACAATATTTTTAATCGAGAGATGATCGGTAATTGTAACTTATTTGGAATAATATCAGTTTCATGCAAAACGCCATCGACACGAAACCTAACACGACAGCGACCTTTGACTGGTTCAAGGTGCATATCTGATGCCCCCATTTTCAGCCCTTTGCTAATAAGTGAATTAAGTAGGTTTACTGTGGGAGCTTCACTGGCTAACTCTCTTAATTTATCTTCTTCAAACTCCGTTAAACTAGAAAAATCACCCTCAGAGTCTGCAAGTTCATTGTCTTGCATCCAAAAGTTTTTTCCCTGTTCTATCAATGTCTCTTGTGCAATATTAATTTTAAAAGCAACATTTTGAATTTGTAAAAATTGGCGAACTTCCCAGTCAAATGGTTCTGAGGTAAGGAAAATAATATCATCATTTATAAAGTTTACAGGAAGCCAATTTCGCTCAATAAAAAAGGGAATATTTAATTTTGAATCTAAGGTGAGTTTAACCTCTTGACTGATATCTTCAATTGTTGATACCAGTTCAACTTGAAGAAAATCACAATAAACTTTTGGCAATTCATCTTCAGATAGGCTCCCTAAATTGACAAGTAGCTTTTCTAAAGCTCCACCATATTTTTTTTGGTAAGCTTTAGCCTTTTCTATATCAAGTTCAGAAACCCCATAATTCGATAATATGTTTTCCAGAGATTTATTGATGGGTAATGTCTGCATTTTCGCCTTCACCACCTGGTTGTCCATCATTCCCATAAGAAAACATCTCAAAAGCAATACCATTATTTATAAGCTTATATTGGTATGAATACCCCCAAGGGTCT
>JAQWHO010000092.1 GCA_029249355.1 Thalassotalea sp. | reverse complement strand
CGACCGAGTAAGCGACCTTTTCCGTCAATAACAGGGGCTGAAAACCAATCGTAACGTTCAAATAGTTGAGCCACTTCATTTTCAGGCATATCAGCATTTAAAGCGGTAATTTCATCGTTGATCAATTTTGAAATAACCACTTCTGGCTTTGCAGTAACAATGGTAGAAAGTGACACTGCACCAATGAAATGGTCTTTTCTATCAACAACATAAAAAGAGTCGGTTGCTTCTGGCAACTCACCTTTAAGGCGAAGATAACGTAAAACAACGTCAACGGTAACGTCAGGACGAATCGTGATAGTATCGGTGTTCATGATACCGCCAGCGGTATCTTCATCAAAAGAGAGAGCCGTTTCGACGCGACTTCTATCTTGAGAGTCCATTGAGCTTAATACTTCACGATAGACACTGTCAGGCAATGTGCGTAAAACTTCGGCGAGATCATCAACGTCCATACCCTCGGCAACTTCAGCGAGTTTCTCTGGACGCATTTTTTTCAAAATGCCTTTTCGCACTTCTTCGTTTAGTTCTTCAAGCACCTCACCGTGATGGTCGTGATCAATAAGTTGCCATAAAACCGTACGGCTTTTACTGGGAGAAGACTCTAAAATCAAAGCAAGATCATAAGCGGGCATATTTTGGAGTAGCTTACGCACATAGACAAACATACCACTGCCAAGTGCTTTGTTCACTTGGAGTAATCGTTGTTGGCTGTCTTCTTGCTCTGAAGTTTCCGGCATATAGCTATCCTGTGCCGTTAAAAAACGAAAATGGAAATTAAGGTATAAATTTATTGGACTGAATTTGCTATGCGTAACAGAATTATTGTTTTGTTTAACAAAATTCGTGGTTGCCCAGTTATTATAAGTTTATCTCAACTGACTGGTTTTAGCAGCTTTTTTATTATTATATCCGCTAATTTTTACATTTATAAAAAGAGGGATTGGTGGTATTACTCGTCTTCATCAAATTTATCTGAAAATAGCTGACATACATTATCTAACGCATCTTGAGCTTCCAGCCCTTCAGTATGAATGGTTACTTCTTTTCCTTGGCCGCCAGCTAAGAGCATAAGGCCCATAATACTACTAGCATCAGCTTCTTTGCTTTCAAGCTCTATCGTTACTTTAGCATCAAACTTTTGGCTCAATTGCGCGAGCTTGGTTGCAGCTCTTGCATGTAAACCTAGTTTATTAGTGATCAATAACGTTTTGTTTAATTTTTTAGGCATAGTGTTATGTACTTTGTACTTCTAAATCGCGATGACGAGCTTGTACATCTTTTCGTTCTTTGCGTAAATTATTCGCTAATAATTCTGCAATATATACTGAGCGGTGCTTACCGCCGGTACAACCAATAGCTATCGTTATATAGCTTCGGTTGTTACGTTCTAAATGTGGTAACCAAGTCATCATGAAACTATTAATTTGCCAGATAAACTTAGTCACAATAGGCTGACTTGCAAGAAAGTCTTGCACCGGTTGATCTAAACCGTTAAATGGCTTGAGGTCTTTTTCCCAAAAAGGGTTAGGTAAAAAACGGGCGTCAAAAACATAATCTGCATCTTGTGGAACGCCATGTTTGAAACCAAAAGATTCAAAAACCACCACCATTCTGCCGGTCGTTTTGCCGAGGATTCGCTCTCTGATCAAATCGGCCAGTTGATGAGGCGTGAGCTGGCTAGTATTTATATATAAATTAGCGCGGCTTGAAATAGGTTCAAGCAACTTTTTCTCAAGTGAAATTGCTTGATCAAGCGCGATATTCTGTTTAATTAAAGGATGTAAACGACGCGTTTCACTAAAACGCTTAATGAGATCACTATCATCAGCATCTAAATAGACAATACTAAGCTCAACAGCACTTGGCAGATAATTGATAATTTCAGAAATATCATTAGGATCTGCAGGTAAATTTCGGACATCTAAGCTAACTGCTACGGTTTCATAATCATTAATAACGGTATGCGTTAAAGCAGGTAAAAGGTTAACGGGAATATTATCAACACAATAATAACCTAAATCTTCAAGCACCCTTAATGCGACACTTTTTCCGGAGCCTGAACGACCACTTACTATGATGAGTTTCATTGAAGAACTCCTGATGATGAGTTTTTAGTTATTATGGGTGTTTTTGAGTAAATTGAATAACTCGGCGCTAGTTTGACACTTACGCACCTGTTTGCATATCTGTTTATCACTAAATATCTGAGCAATACTTTGTAGAGTTGATAAATGTTGCTGGCAATTTTCTTCTGGAACGAATAAAGCGATAAATATATCAACGGGTCGATTATCGATAGCATCAAATTCTACAGGAGATTGAGTTGTAGCAATAACAACAAGTACTTTATCACCTTGAGCAAGTCTACCATGAGGAATTGCTATACCATTTCCTATCCCGGTTGAGCCCATTTTTTCACGTGCCATTAAACTTTCAAGGAGTGAATAAGTATTAAAATCTTCAAAAGACTCTGCGGCCTTTTCACATAATAATTCTAAAATACGTTTTTTGCTATTTGCGAGAACTGCACATAAGGTGCAGTTCTCGTTGATAAGATCAGTTAATTTCATAATGCTCGTTCTGAAATAGACGTTATATTAATGTTGGTTGATTTTGCCTTTGTACTTTAAAACTTGTTTATCGAGCTTATTCACTAAAGCATCGATAGAAGCATACATATCAGCATTCTCAGCTTTAGCATGTATTTCAGTACCGTTTAAGTGAGCCGTTGCCTCGGCAATTTGGTTAAGTTTTTCTATCGTCAAAACCACGTGAACATTATTGATATGATCAAAATGTCGTTCTAACTTGGCAAATTTGGTATTTACACATTCACGTAAAGGTTCGGTAATTTCAACATGATGACCAGCAAGATTAATTTGCATAAACTTAGATCCTTATTTAGTTGTTAAAGTAAACTTTTTCGTTGGTTAGAGGGAGGTATTGAAAGCGACTCTCGATATTTTGCAATGGTTCTTCTTGCCACATTAATACCTTGATCAGCCAGTAACTCTGCCATTTTACTATCACTTAATGGTTTAGCGGGAATTTCTGCAGCAACCAATTTTTTGATCAATGCTCGAATAGCGGTTGATGAACATTCACCACCATTTTCCGTACTGACATGACTTGAGAAGAAATATTTCAATTCATAAATCCCGCGTGGAGTGTGCATATATTTTTGTGTAGTGACACGAGAAATAGTGGATTCATGCATATCTACCGCTTCGGCAATATCATTCAGTACCATAGGGCGCATGGCTTCAGGGCCGTGCTCAAAAAAACCTTGTTGGCGTTGAACAATACAGTTCGATACTTTCAATAATGTATCATTTCGGCTTTCTAGACTTTTAATAAACCACTTAGCTTCTTGTAAATTTGAACGAATAAATTGGCTATCGCTAGATGATTTCATCGTGCGAGCCATTGAAGCATATTGTTGATTTACGGATAATCTTGGCGCGGTATCGGGATTTAGTTCTACCATCCAGCGACCATTTTTCTTTTCCACTGAAACGTCAGGAATGACATATTGATCATCGCCTTTGATGACGCTATCGCCAGGGCGTGGATCGAGTGATTGAATCAATTTTATCACTTCGCGTAACTGATCTTCTTTTAAGCGTGTTTTACGCATAATTTGGCGATAATCACGATTGCCCAATAAATCGATATAATCATTAATAATAAGCTTACTTTCTTTTAACCAAGGTGTTTCTTTATCAAATTGATTTAGTTGAATCGTTAAACATTCTGAAATTGAACGAGCGCCTACACCAACAGGGTCAAACATATTAATACGTTTAAGTACGGCTTCTACTTCATCAAGTTCAACTTCTTCATTGCCCATTGCTTCTAAAATTTCGTCAGCAGTCACTCTTAAATAACCGGCATCATCAATGGCATCAATAATGGCAGTAGCAATAGCAAGGTCAGTTTCAGTAAACGGAGTTAATTCCATTTGCCAGCGTAAATGATCTTGAATTGAGTCAGTTGTTTCACCTTGGTAAGTATAATCTTCTGATGCTGGTGCGCTTGCGCCAGTATTTGAAACACCGGCACTGTAGCTTTCTTCCCAAGTCGTATCTATGTTGAGTTCTTCTGGAATTTCAGATTTATCCATCGCCTCTGAAGTGCTTATTTCATCAATAGTAGGCGTTGAATCTTCACTGCCATCTGAAGTTTTAGTATTTTGTTCAGTGATACCTGCAGAAAAAGCTTCTTCTAAATTATCTGACGGAGCATCATTATCACTAGGAGATGACTCATCAACTTCTAATAATGGATTACTTTCTAACGCTTCTTGAATTTCTTGTTGAAGATCTAACGTCGACAATTGCAAAAGCTTAATCGCTTGTTGCAATTGTGGTGTCATAGTGAGTTGTTGTCCTATGCGGAGCTGCAGACTAGGGCGCATTTATAGTATTATTTTCCTGTTTTCTAGCTTCATATTCATTTTACTTTTTGTCAAAGCTTTCCGTTATTACTATAGCGTGAATTGTTCACCTAGGTATACATCTCTTACTTGTTGATTAGCAAGAATTTGATCTGCATTCCCTTCAGCGATTAACTCACCGTGACTCACAATATAGGCATGTTCACATACGTCTAATGTTTCGCGAACATTGTGATCTGTTATTAAAATCCCAATGCCCCGTTGTTTTAAGTGTAGGATAATTTTTTTTATATCACCTACTGAAATTGGATCTACACCGGCAAAAGGTTCATCAAGCAGAATAAATTTTGGCTCTGCGGCAAGTGCTCTGGCTATTTCAACCCTACGTCGTTCACCACCAGATAAACTCATGCCTAAATTATCTTTGATATGACCAATATTAAACTCTTCAACCAGATGCTCAAGCTTTTCTTCTCGTGCTATGTCATCTAAATCTTTACGCGTTTGTAAAATGGCCATAATATTGTCATATACTGTAAGCTTACGAAATATAGAGGCTTCTTGAGGTAAATAACCGATACCTTTTCTTGCACGTTCATGCATTGGCAGCAACGTAATATCTTCATCATTTAAGATGATTGAACCGCTGTCGCTATTAACTAAACCGACAATCATATAAAACGAGGTGGTTTTTCCCGCACCATTAGGGCCGAGTAAACCGACAACTTGTCCTTCTTGAACTTTCATGCCTACGTTTTTTACGACTTTGCGCCCTTTATAGGCTTTCGCTAAATTATTGGCAATTAATGTTGCTGTACTCATTGAATTTTTTTATCCAGACGCTTTTTATCTAATTTTTTCTTTTCAAGGTTTTGTGGTTGCAATACGGTTTGCACTCGATCGTTTTCATCGCTGCTCGCTTGTACTTGTTCAGTGAGAAAATTATACGTGATAATCGTCCCGCTAACTTTACTACCTTCTTGGCGAAGCTCTGCATTTCCCGAAATAATCACGGTGTTTTTTTCTGGTTGATATTTAATTTCATTCGCTTGCAGATGAATAGGAGTACCATCTTCAAGTATTTGTTCAAACGTTGCTGGTTGCCCTTTAGCGATATAAGTTTTTTCATTGTTAGCAGACTCTGTTACAACTTGCACGAGATCCGCTTTAATGGTCAATGATCCTTGAGTGATCATCACATTATCAATATAACTAAATATTTTATTTTTTAAATCAGCTGCTTGCCTTGACGCATCGATTTTGATCTCTTCGTTAAGATCAATTTTGGCCGCTATAGCATTAAATGAGAAGCTTAAGGTTAAACCGAAAGCTAAACAGCTAGTTTTTAATAGGTTGAAATATGGTTTGTTCATGTTTTGTCAGCGTTACTTGTTTAGTGTTTAAGTCTACAATCAGTCCGGAACCATACATGATAAAATCTATTCCTTTAATCTCTATCTTTTTTTCAGAACTAATAATATTAGTGTTTAAATCTAATTCTAAATATTTACCATGAATTTCTTTAATTAAACTCTCGCTATCAGTGGCAATTAAAGCGACCTCGCTTTCAAGCTTTACTCTATTGTTATTATAGAGTGTGCCTTCATTTGCACTGATTTTCCATGGTGAATCGGTATTTTTTGGGTATAAGGTATATTTTGGGAACTCAAAATGTGTGACCGCTAATCCTGAGTAATGTTCCATTCGGTTCGCATCTATAATGTAGGAGAGTTGGCCGGTACTATTATACGTTTCGCTATTGAGGGCTTCTGCAATGAAGTCTGGCGCTATTTTATTATCGATAGCATTGGTTGATTGAGTGTTGCTTTGATGCCATTCAATTACGGTGTAACTGATAACAGAAAATATAAAAAATAATAGCGAGACTATGTAAATTCGGGTCATACACTTGCGCCAGTAGCGTATTGCAGGCTATTTTGACTTTGCATGATAATATCGCAGGTTTCCCTAACTGCACCAAAACCGCCACGAATTGTCGCAATGTAATCTGCGGTGGCTAAAATGGTTGGATGGGCGTCATTAACGGCAATACTTAAACCGACAAAATTCATACATTGATAATCAGGCATGTCATCGCCGATATAAGCAACTTGCTCTGGTGATAAACCTTGTTTTTTAATCATTGCTTTGAGAGCAGGCAGTTTATCTTCTTCGCCTTGTACAATGTGTTTGACATTAAGTGCTGTCATTCGAGTTTGCACTATATTGGATTGTCTACCGGTGATTACAGCCACATCAACGCCACTGGCTCCAAGTGCTTTAATGCCATATCCATCTTTGGTATGAAAGGCTTTTAGTTCTTCACCGTCATTACCTAAATAAATGCGACCATCTGAAAAAACACCATCAATATCGCAGACAAAAAGTTTGATGTGTTTAGCTTTTTCAAAAACAGTATTGGAAATATCACCATATAGTGATTGTGTTACGGAGTCTGGAGATATGCTTTGTTTTTTCATTATAGAACGCCTGATTTTAACAAGTCGTGCATATTCATTGCACCTACGGGGCGATTTTCGTTATCAACGATAATTAAACCATTGATTTTATTGTCTTCCATTATTTTTAACGCTTGAGCAGCAAGCATTTCACCATCAGCTACGCGAGGATTTTTTGTCATAACAGTTGATATATCATCGTGGTGAATATCTATTTTTTCATCAAGAATACGACGTAAATCACCATCGGTAAAAAGACCGACTAATTCACCGTTTTCTTTAACTATCGCTGTCATCCCAAGTCCTTTTAAGGACATTTCAACCAGTGCATCTTTAATTTTTGCATTGTCATTTACTGATGGAATACGTTCACCGCTGTGCATAATATCTTGCAGGCGCAATAATAATCGTTTTCCTAAACTACCACCTGGATGAGAAAGGGCAAAATCATTTGCAGTAAAATCTTTTGCGTTTAAAAGTGCTACGGCTAATGCGTCACCCATTACTAATGTCGCAGTAGTGCTTGATGTCGGAGCTAAACCTAAAGGACAAGCTTCTTGCGATACTTTGATGCAAACATGAGTATCACTCAATTTGGCCAACGTAGAATTTGGATTGCTTGTCATCGCGATAAGTTTGGCACCGATTCGTTTAATCACAGGGATTATTGCTAAAACCTCACCGGTTTCACCAGAATTTGAAATCGTTAATACCACATCAGTAGAAGTGATCATGCCCAAATCACCATGACTCGCTTCGCCAGGGTGAACAAAAAAAGCAGGTGTGCCGGTACTGGCAAATGTGGCAGCAATTTTTCCACCAATATGACCGGATTTTCCCATGCCAATAACAATGACACGTCCTTGGCAGTTAAACATTAACTGGCAAGCAAGTTCAAAACCATCGTCAATAAATTGTTCAAGTTCAGCAATTGCTTGCTGTTCAATATCAATTACTTGTTTTGCGAGTTGTTTAAAGTTTTTCATAGAACTTTTCATTAAGTTAAATTAATTCTTTAATTGGCTAAAGAGTAACATTTGATAAGCGAAAAAAGTAAATAATAGTAAAACGCCTTTAAAACGAGTAATTCTAAAATTACCTGAAAATCGACTAAAACAAAGAATAAAGAGTAATAAAGTAACGCCTAACATAAATGGCGCATCTCTAACCGAAGCATCTTTATCTATATCACCCGGTGATATTAATCCTGCTAATGATAAAACGGCAAGAATATTAAAGATGTTAGAGCCGATGATATTGCCTAAGGCTAAATCATCTTCTTTTTTAATAATGCTCATAATACTAGCGGCTAATTCAGGCAAACTTGTACCAATGGCGATTACAGTTAAACCAATAACGAGATCACTAATTCCAAAAGCTTTAGCTATAAAAACAGAAGAGTCTACTAAAAAACTGGCGCTTAGGGGTAATAATATTAGCCCAACAGCTAACCAAAAAAGTGACAGTGGTGTATTAATCGCATCAGGCACTTCTAATTCAGCTTCGATGATCATTGCGTCATTCACTTTATTGTTTTTTGAACGTTTTAACGTGATTAAAAGTAATGAGAATATATAGACAAAGAAACCAATAATTAAAACTAACCCTTCATTAAAGCTAAAATGATTATCAGCAAGCATCCAATAAGCTAAGGCCGTGATTGCTAAAATTAGTGGTATTTCACGCTTGATGGTTGATGACGAAACAGATAAAGGATGAAGTAAGGCGGTAATACCTAAAACTACTGCGATATTAGTAATATTGGAACCAATAGCATTACCTATTGCAGTGTTAGGATTCCCTTGTAACGATGCAGTGCCCGCGATCATCATTTCAGGCGCAGAAGAGCCCATTGCTACAATGGTTAAACCGATAATCATCGGGGAAATGCCAAAGTTTCGCGCGAGCGATGAGGCACCAAAAACAAACTTATCAGCACTCCAAACTAAAGTGACCAACGAAATAAGCAAAATTAAAATTTGAACAAGCATTAAAGACTCCAAAACATCAAGGCTAATTGTCGCTGGTTGGTGGAGAAAAAAAAAGGATTATTCAGTAATGAGTGCAAAAAAAACAACGAAGATATGAATTTTTAGCTATTTTTTCATCAAATATGAACTAATTGAAATTATCTACCGACAACATCGTTCTTTTTCATTAAATAAAAGAACGATAAATATTGCGCTATAAGATTCAAACACAGCACATCGAACTTACACTTTCTTACGTTTTGATACGTTTTCTTACTAATTATAAACATAATAATTTGTTTATTTCGGGTGAAGTATTTGCCTGACTCAGGTAGAATTCGCAACTAAGAAATAATATGGATTATTGCACTAAAAAACACATTATGTCAGATATTTTAGTAGATATTAAAAATATGACTTTTAAAAGGGATGAACGGATCATTTATGATGATATTAGTTTGCAGATCCCTAAAGGAAAAGTCACAGCAATTATGGGACCAAGTGGTATTGGAAAAACTACTTTGTTACGTCTTATTGGTGGTCAACTAAAACCTGATTCCGGTCATATTTACTTTGATGGCAAAGATATTCCAGCGTTATCCAGAACTGAACTTTATTCATCACGAAAACGTATGAGCATGCTATTTCAAAGTGGGGCATTATTTACCGATATGTCCGTTTATGAAAATGTGGCATTTCCTATTCGCGAACACTCGCAACTTTCTGAAGCTATTATTGAAAAAATGGTGCTGATGAAACTTGAAGCGGTTGGCTTGCGTGGAGCAAGGTTTTTGAAGCCTAGCGAATTGTCTGGTGGGATGGCACGAAGAGCTGCACTAGCTCGAGCAATAGCCTTAGACCCTGAACTTATTTTGTACGATGAGCCTTTTGCCGGACAAGATCCTATTTCTATGGGGGTTATTGTTCGATTAATTCGTTCTTTAAGTGACGCGTTAGGACTGACTTCGGTTGTTGTTTCACATGATGTCCCCGAAGTGATGAGCATTGCCGACTATATTTATATTATTGCTGAACAGAAAATAATTGGTCACGGAACGCCAGAGCAAATTGCTCAACAAACTTCTCCTTTAGTGCAACAATTTGTTAAAGGTGAAGCTGATGGGCCTGTTCCGTTTCATTATAAAGCACAACCTTACCAAGAAGATTTGCTGGGTAAGGAAATTTTTTCATGAACATTTTTAGTTTACTTGGACGAAAAGTTATTGGTCGTATAGCGGCATTAGGGCGTGCAATTTTAATGTTGAGCTCAGCATTATTACACGTACCAAACTTTAGAAAAGGCTTTCCATTATTGATGAACCAACTTTATTCAGTGGGTGTTTTATCATTAATAATTGTCTTGGTTTCAGGGCTATTCATCGGCATGGTTTTGGCGCTTCAAGGGTATACTATTCTTGTCGGTTACGGTGCAGAAGCAAGTTTAGGCCCCATGGTCGCTTTATCTTTACTGCGCGAATTAGGCCCTGTTGTTGCCGCTTTACTATTCGCCGGAAGAGCAGGCTCTGCGCTAACTGCAGAAATAGGATTAATGAAAGCAACAGAACAATTATCTAGTTTAGAAATGATGGCGGTTGATCCTCTGCGTCGCGTTATAGCGCCTCGATTTTGGGCTGGATTTATTTCCTTACCTTTATTGGCTGCGATATTTTCAGCGGTAGGTATTTTGGGCGCACATCTAGTTGGCGTTGATTGGTTAGGGGTTGATAGCGGAACCTTTTGGTCAGTGATGCAAGCTCAAGTTTCTTTTGAAAAAGATATTTTAAATGGCGTGATCAAAAGTATTGTATTTGCGTTTGTTGTGACCTGGATTGCAGTTTATAAAGGTTATGATTGTGAGCCAACGTCAGAAGGTATTAGCCGGGCGACAACAGCAACCGTAGTACAATCTTCATTATTGGTTTTAGGTTTAGATTTTATTTTAACGGCGTTAATGTTTGCCAAGTAATGTAAACATTAAGCGTAGTATTTATTTTAGAGTGTGGTGAGTGACATGGTGTCGAAAAAAATTGAATTAATGGTAGGTGTTTTTGCGGCAATAGGCATAGCAGCTTTACTGATGTTAACGCTAAAAGTTGCGGATAGCGGAATATCTGGAAATGGAAGTACTTATCAACTTTATGCAAAGTTTGACAATATAGGTGGATTGAAAGTGCGTTCACCCATTAAAGTAGGTGGTGTCGTTGTTGGCCGTGTGAGCAATATTAGTTTAGATGCTGAAGATTACACTCCTGTGGTCACACTAGATATTTTTGCTGAGTATAATAATTTTTCAGAAGCAACCTCAGTTTCTATATTAACAGCAGGGTTATTAGGTGAGCAATATATCGGTTTATTACCTGGTTTTATGGACGAATCAGTCGAAACTTTAGTTGCTGGCGACTATATTGAAGATACTAAGCCTGCATTAGTGTTAGAAGAATTAATAGGGCAGTTTTTATTCAGTCAAGGGAGTGGCGATTAGTGATGAATATAGGAAAAACATATTCTATGAAAAAAATTATTTCTTTAATGGTTTGTTTCACCCTGAGTGCCAATGTCATGGCAAAAGGTCAAACTCATCAATTACCTGAAAATAGCGGCAATATCATGAGCATTGTTGCATTATCACCTGCTGGTGGTAGTTCGATTGATGTCGATAAAAAAGATCCCTATAAAATGATCAAAACGGTTGCTGATATTACCTTTAAACGATTCGCGAATGAGCAAAGTGCAATACAGAAAAATCCTGATATTCTTAAAGATATCGTTCGTGAAGAATTAATTCCTTATATAAATTACCAATATGCAGCATTTAAAGTAATTGGTAGTAACTTTACAAAAACCAATAAAGCTGAACGTGCTGAATTTGTGCCTGTTTTTCGTGATTACTTAGTCACGTCATACGCACAAGTGTTTACCTTGTATAAAAACCAAGAAGTTACTTTTGCGCCAGCAAAAGACTTTAGCGATGAGAAAGTTGTTGCGGTAAATACTAGTGTGATAGAAGCCGGTAGACCCCCTATTGATATCTCATTTCGTGTGCGAAAAAGTAAAAAAACACAAGAATGGAAAGCCTATGACATGGTTGCTGAGGGCGTGAGTTTACTCGACAGTAAGCAAGCTGAATTAAGTAGCTTAATTCGTCAAAAAGGCTTGTCGCATGTTACTGAAATGCTAAAAGAAAAAGCACAAAAAAGCATCGTCTATAAATAAGGTTGTTTTGAAGTATGATTGAAATAAAAAAACAACATGAGCAATTATTACTGACCGGTGAGTTAACACGTAAAACAGTTAATAGCACTTTTGAAAAGAAAGCAGCTCATTTAATTTCAAAAGAAATTACCTTGTTAGATTTGTCCGCAGTATCCCGAGTGGATACTGCTGGATTAGCCTGGTTGCTATTGGTGCTAGAACAAGCCAAAAAGCAACATCAAGATATTCATTTTATTAATATCCCTCAAGAATTGATCAAGTTAGCTAAACTAAGCGCTGTAGATACGTTTCTTCCTATCAAATAATTTTTCACTAGCCCTCACTCTGCCATATCACTTAAGGTGGTTTGAGGTTATAATCTTGATAATTTATTTGTTGGGAGAACCTAGTGGAAGTTTCTGAAATTGAAAAGTTGATCAACGATGCGTTAACGTTAGATGAGCTACATGTTAAATATGATGGTTCACAATGTACTGTTATTGCCGTAGCCGATTTTTTGGGTGAACTAAGTCGCGTAAAAAAACAACAAACGGTTTATGCTCCGCTTGCGCAAGTGATTAATGAAGGCATAATACATGCCGTAACAATCAAAACATTTACGACTTCAGATTGGAAGCGTGAAAAAATGTTTAACTTACCCCTTTAATAACCGTTAACTAAAAAGAAGATCCCTTTGGACGCATTTAAAATTATTGGCGGTAAGCCAATGCAAGGTGAAGTAACTATTTCTGGTGCAAAGAATGCTGCATTACCAATACTTATGGCAACACTGCTTTCTGAAACACCCATAAAAATAAGTAATGTACCTCGTCTTAATGATATTGAAACGACGATAAAGTTATTGTCGCAATTAGGTGCAAAAGCTGATTGGGTTGATGACAATACATTGGTTATTGATGCAGGTAATGTTGATCAACATAAAGCTTCTTATGAACTCGTTAAAACAATGCGAGCTTCTATTTTGGTATTAGGTCCACTTTTAGCGCGATTTGGTCATGCAGAAGTTTCATTGCCGGGTGGTTGTGCAATAGGCGCAAGACCGGTTAATTTGCACATCCATGGTTTAAAACTAATGGGAGCAGATATTGAAGTTGAAAACGGCTATATCGTGGCGCGTAATCAAGGGCGATTACAAGGTGCGACTATTTTTATGGATACCGTAAGTGTAACAGGTACCGAGAACTTAATGATGGCAGCCGCACTGGCCGAAGGCGTTACTATTATTGAAAACGCCGCTCGTGAACCTGAAATTGTTGACTTAGCTAATTGTTTAAATGCTATGGGCGCGAAAGTTTCTGGTGCGGGAACCGATACGCTAAGTATTGAAGGTGTTGAACGATTAACGGGTAGTGAATATAGCGTTATGCCTGATCGTATTGAAACAGGGACTTTCCTTGTTGCTGCTGCAGTGACTCAAGGTAAAGTGAAATGTTTAAATACAGATCCTAGCGCATTAGACGCTGTTTTGAGCAAACTTCAAGAAGCGGGAGCCGACATCACAACCGGCGATAATTGGATCGAATTGGCGATGAATAAAAAGCCAAAAGCAGTAAATATTCGTACTGCCCCTCATCCTGCTTTTCCTACTGATATGCAAGCGCAATTTGTCACATTAAATGCGATTGCCGAAGGTACAGCAACGACCACAGAAACTATTTTTGAAAATCGTTTTATGCATGTGCCTGAATTACAACGTATGGGCGCAGATATTACCTTAGAAGGTAATACGGCTATTACAAAAGGTGTAAACAGTTTAAATGGTGCGCAGGTTATGGCAACCGATTTAAGAGCATCAGCAAGCTTGGTGATTGCAGGACTTGTCGCTACAACTGAAACTCAAGTTGATCTTATTTATCATATTGATCGTGGCTATCAACATATTGAAGATAAGCTGCAAGCTTTAGGTGCAAATATTACTCGTATAAAAACGAGTTAAGTGTATTAAAAGTGTAGTAAGGGTTAAAACTGGTCATACAAATACCGTATTAATTTAATACGGTATTTTTTTATTTAAAAAACTAAACCTGAGTTTTTAATTCAAATTTAATTAAAGTTAGGTTCAAGCTAAATGGGTCGTTTCTCTAAAATGGTCACTTTAATATCAAGTGATTTTTGATCCCGGTATATTTTAAAGTTTAGTTCTGTACCTGGGTTAGTTTCAGCAACAATATCTAATGCCTGAGTTGTACTTTCTATCGCGATGTCTGAAATTTGATAAACAATATCATCTACTTGTAAGCCCGCTATAAATGCTGGGCTGTTAGGCTCTACAGCCGCAATAGTAAAACCTTTTGCATTTTGATTATAGTTTCTTGAAACAATTCCCAACCAACCACGAATTACTCGGCCATGCTCAATAATTTTTTGCATGACTTTATAGGCGAGTTCATAAGGGACGGCGAATGAGATACCTTGAATGTCTTGATTTGGGTTTAACTCACTAAATTTCAGTGAATTTATTCCTACAAGAACACCATTTGAGTTAACTAACGCGCCACCCGAGTTTCCTTGATTAATTGCCGCATCAATCTGTAAAAACTGTAAATAACTGGTGTTACTTAAGCCACTTCTACCCGTTGCACTTATAATTCCTTGAGTGATCGTTTGCCCTAAATTTAAGGGGTTACCAATCGCTAAAACTACATCACCGGCTAAAGATTGCTGATTACTATTTTGAGGAATCACCGGTAAGTTTATTGCGTCAACTTTTAATACAGCGAGATCAGTATAAAGATCGTAACCAATAACTTCAGCATGGAAGACTTGACCATTTTGTAATAACACATTTATTAAACTGGCATTTTGCACCACATGGTAGTTTGTTAATAAATAACCATTACTGTCCATTATTACCCCTGAACCTAAGCGAGTTGTTTTCCGCTGAGAATGAGCATAGTTGGGATTGGTTTGAATTTCTTCTGAATAAATATTAACTACAGCTGGGCTTGAAGCTTGTACCGCTTTTGCAAAAGAGATAGGTGGTTGGTTTTGGTCACTGGCTTGAAATATATTCCACCAACCTGTATTTCCATCACGTAACTCAGGAATAAGTAATAGCATCATTACTGCAATAATGACTCCATAACTTGCTGAGTTTAATATATATTTTAATGCGTTTAGTATTTTCAAAATTGAATAGTAATTGGAAAAATATAACGCAGATTAACATATATTTTTGAGAACCAAAAAGTAGATGTTAAATTTTTTGATATATGACTGAAACGGAATGAAAAACGACTCGATTAACGAGCCGTTTTAATTACTAAATAGTGAGTTCGCGTTATCTAATACGAATATATAAATTAGAATTTCCGCGTACTATATTGATCAAAGAAATACCATTGTTATCTTTTAAGTAATCACGAAGTTCAGCGATATTACTCACACGTTTGAGATTAACTCCCGCGATAATGTCACCACTACGTAAACCAATCATTGCTGCGGGCGATTCATCCTCAACAGCAGTAATTAATACACCTTTATTTTGGTTATTATTACCTAACACAGCACCTTCAAGCATTCTATGAATACTTGCGGGTTCAACATTCGCTGTTTCTGCTTTTTTCAGAACAACAGGGTAAGTTTTCTCGTCACCATTGGCTTTAATCACACTGAGCTTCACTTCATTGCCAGCACCAATTGAACCAATTTTTCCTCGTAATTCGCTAAATGACTTAATACGTTTGCCATTGACTTTAGTGATCACATCACCTGCTTCGATACCGGCTACTTGTGCTGCAGAGTCTTCAACAACTTGTTCGACAAAAGCACCTTGCGCGCCATCAAGTTCCATTGCTTTAGCAAATTCACCGGTAACGCTGCGACCTGAAACACCTAATACACCACGACGAACTTCACCAAATTCAATAATTTGATCAACTAAGTTTTTAACCATGTTGCTTGGAATAGCAAAGCCAATACCAACATTTCCGCCGTTTGGTCCAATTATCGCAGTATTAATACCAATTAATTCACCACGTAAATTAATAAGAGCGCCACCGGAATTACCACTGTTAATAGCGGCATCTGTTTGAATAAAATCTTCAAAGTTATCGGCATTGAGCCCACTTCGACCCAAGGCGCTTACAATACCCGAAGTTACTGTTTGTCCTAAACCAAAAGGACTCCCAATGGCGACTGCAAAATCACCCACTCTTAATTTGTCAGAATCTGCAATATTAACTTCCTTTAAGTTTTTAGAATCAACTTGTAATAAAGCAATATCGCTACTCTCGTCGGCGCCAATTTTTTTCGCATCAATTTGGCGACCATCTTTAAGCGTTATTTGAATTTCATCGGCTTCTTTAATAACGTGATTATTGGTAACGATATAACCTTTATCAGCATCAATTATCACCCCTGATCCTAATCCTTGAAAAGGCTTTTCTCGGGCTTGGTTTTGTTGTCGAGGGTTACCAAAGAAAAACTTAAATGCGTCAGGCACATTACGTTGTTGAACTTCATGTGTACCACGAACCGAAATAAGCACTACTGCGGGAGTCACTTTTTCTAGCATCGGGGCCAAGCTTGGTACTTTTTGACCATCTACAGCAAAAGGCAGATTAGCATGAGCAGGTAAACTCGATAAAGCTAAGCTACTTGAAAGTAAAGCGCTACTAATTAAAACTGACATTTTATTCATATGTAAGGGAACTCCAAAAATACAATAATACAAAAAAATATAAATACTCAATTAAAGACTTTAACGTGAGAACAAAGTTCCTAATTTTCAATATTGCTATTTGTAACAGGTTGTTTCTTGTCGGCAAAAAGTCCGCTTGCTTCACCTGAGTAGTCAAGAGGAGCTTCAGTGACTTCTCTATCGCTTTTGCGATCTTCTTTATTGTGTCTAAGTGCAACGGTTTGTGCTAATTGCTCTTGAGTTTCTTTTGAGAAAAATGGCATAGCGTCATTTTCTTTAGGCGTCGCTTTTTGTAATAACGAGGTACTTTTTTCCATTTGAACCATGGCTTTTTGACATGTACTGTTCATTTGTTCTAATAATTGCGTTGAATGGTCTAAATGCTCAGCAACATCCACTTTGTATTGTGCTAATGATGCTTCACTTTGACTTACTTTTTCTGCAAGCTTTTGATTTTCTTGACTAGAAGCAGATAACATCCTGCTTGCAAAAAAACCTAATGCTGCGCCAACGACAAAAATGATGATTCCAATAACTATATCCATAAGCTTTTTACCTTTTATCTTGTTGCGGAAAATTGTATTCACGTTAAAAATTGGTGAAAATAGAGATTAACACACTGCTTTTATTTTTGCTTGTGGGTAAACTTTCTACCTCATTAATAAATATGTATGCAAATATATTTTTTTCAAGCAAAAATAAACCTAATTAATAGATAAAATTTCACTCATGATTACGCTTTCACCACTTGAAAAATATAGAGAAGATTTAACGCAGGATGATTTTCAATATGATGCTGCCCAAGAAAATGCGGTAAAAAACTTACAGCGATTATATGAATGTTTACAAAGTAAGCCTTTGCCCGTTACCGGATTTAAAAAAGTATTAAATGGTTGGAAGCGTGTTGTCGCAAAAGCAGAGATTAAATCTATACAAGGCATTTATTTTTGGGGTGGGGTTGGTCGAGGTAAAACCTATTTAGTCGATACGTTTTATGATTGCTTACCTTTTAAAAATAAAATGCGCGTTCATTTTCATCGTTTTATGCATCGTGTTCATCAAGAACTTGAGTCATTAACAGGGCAATCAGATCCGTTAAAAATTATAGCAAAACGTTTTTCACAAGAAACTTGTATTATTTGTTTTGATGAATTCTTTGTTTCAGATATTACCGATGCGATGATTTTAGGCACGTTATTTGAAGAACTTTTTGCCCACAATGTTACCTTAGTCGCTACGTCGAATATTATTCCTGATGAACTTTATCGAAATGGTTTACAACGGGAAAGGTTTTTACCTGCAATCAAGCTGATCAATAAACATTGTGATGTTGTTAATGTCGATAGCGGGATTGATTATCGACTGAGAACACTCGAACAGGCAGAAATTTATCATGCGCCACTTGATGAAAAAGCGAAGGATAATTTAAATCGTTATTTTGAACAACTATCGGTTGAGTTAGGCACTAAAAATAAAGAAATTGAGATAAATCATCGCTCATTAACCACCATACAAGAGTCTGATGGCGTTGTGCATTTCGAGTTTTCACAATTATGTGAATCTGCACGTAGTCAAAACGATTATATGGAAATAAGTCGTTTATATCATACGGTATTAGTGGCAAATGTAACTCAAATGCATGTTGATTGTGATGATGCCGCAAGACGATTTATCGCGATGGTTGATGAGTTTTACGAACGAAATGTGAAATTAATTATTTCTGCAGATGTTGCTATGGAAGATTTATATTGCAATGGCGGCTTGGTTTTTGAGTTCAAACGCTGCTTAAGTCGCTTACAAGAAATGCAGTCTCATGATTACCTAGCTTCAGAGCATCTTCCTTAATTTATTTAGTCGAAATATATAAAAGATTAAAAATTATACGTGATTTATACAATAGTCTTCTGTATAATGCGCGCTCCCTGACGTTACAAACTGTCTAATATCCCCAAGATACTAGACGATGGACTCGATACTCGAAGGGGTAATGGCGTAGTCTTTTAACTGACAGTCATAAGACTGTTTTTTAGTAACATTTTAATATTGGGTTTTTAAATGAAAACTTTTGTAGCAAAACCAGAAAGCGTACAACGCGAATGGTTACTAGTGGACGCTGAGAATAAAACTCTTGGTCGTATCGCTACTGAAATCGCAAGCCGTTTACGCGGTAAGCATAAGCCAGAATACACTCCTCATTGTGATACAGGCGATTATATCGTTGTTATCAACGCTGAGAAAGTAAGAGTGACTGGTAATAAAGCTAAAGGCAAAATTTACTACACACATACTGAGTATGTTGGCGGCTTGAAGCAAATTAGTTTTGAAAAGCTAATTGAAAAAGCACCAGAACGTGTAATTGAACTTGCTGTTAAAGGTATGTTACCTAAAGGTCCTTTAGGTCGTGAAATGTTCCGTAAACTTAAAGTTTACGCGGGTACTGAACATAAGCATACAGCACAACAACCACAACTTTTGGAGCTTTAAGCAATGGCTGATAATCAATATTACGGTACTGGTCGTCGCAAGAGCTCAACTGCTCGTGTGTTCATGAAAGCTGGTAACGGTGCAATTACAATTAATAAACGTGACATTTCTGAATATTTCAGTCGTCCAACGGCTCGTATGGTTGTTCGTCAACCATTAGAATTAGTTGAAATGTTAGAAAAGTTTGACTTCAACATCACGGTAGTTGGTGGTGGTATTTCTGGTCAAGCTGGCGCGATTCGTCACGGTATTACTCGTGCATTAATGGAGTTTGATGAAACTTTACGTGGCGGTTTACGTGCTGCTGGTTTTGTTACTCGTGATGCTCGTAAAGTTGAACGTAAGAAAGTTGGTTTACACAAGGCTCGTAAAAAGCCACAATTTTCAAAACGTTAATCTTTATTTATACGTTATTAAAAAAGCCGACTTATGTCGGTTTTTTTTTGCCTTAAATTTACATATCGATATATAACTAAATGTTGAGCTAAATCATCATTTAAATATATTTCTACAGGTTAAGCGCTTACATGGTTTGAGTTTTTATTTTTCTACGCTAAGGTTAGTAGCATGAATAATAAATCAGCAAATAACGCGAGCTCAATGCATCTGCCAATATTGAGGAGAGGTTAAATGAAACATCGTTTAAGTTTCGGCCACTTCAATATTCTTTCTGAAAATATCCTCGAAGTCGTGGCCGATGAGGGGGTAGAAATGACATTAGAAATGATAGAAGAATGTCATCAATTTGTCGATAAACACTTCGCTGATGATTTTGGCATGTTAGTCAACCGTGTTAATAACTATACCTATTCTTTTGAGGCCAAATTAAGCATTGCATCATATGCTCATTTAAAAGCGATTGCTTTTGTATATTACTCTCCAGACAGTAAAGATGTTACTGAAGATTTATATCAATTACGTGCTTTTGATGAATGGAATTTTCGAGCGTTTTCGGGATTAGAGTTAGGTTGGCAGCAAGCTTATAATTGGCTGCAACAGGAATTAACGACTGTTAAAATGAGTTAAGTTAATTTGCTATAAATGTTCTTTAAAAAGAAAAGCTGCTAATGAAAATTAGCAGCTTTTTTATTAACATTTTAATTAAAAGAGTGTTTGTTGCTTTATAGCTTTGCAAAACAGCGATCAGCTGCTGCTAATGTTTCTTCTAATATTTCATCTGTATGAGCCGTAGATAAAAAACTTGCTTCAAACGCTGACGGCGCTAAATAAATACCTTCTTCTAACATTAAGTGGAAGAAACGTTTAAATTTCTCACTATCACATGCTGTTGCTTGAGCAAAGCTGGTGATTGTTTCTTCTTCTGTAAAAAAGAAGCCAAACATCGCACCAACATAATTAATTGATAATGAAACACCATTACGTTCTGCTGCAGCTTTAAAACCCATGGCTAACTTTTCAGTCGCTTGAGAAAGCTGTTGATGTTTGTCACCTTGGCACAGTTCATTCAAAGAAGCTAAGCCGGCTGCCATCGCTATTGGGTTGCCTGATAATGTTCCCGCTTGATAAACTGGACCAACAGGGGCGATATAATCCATTATTTCTTTTTTACCACCAAAAGCACCAACAGGCATACCACCGCCAATGACTTTTCCTAATGTTGTTAGGTCAGGGTGAATATTATAATGAGCTTGTGCACCGCCTAAAGCAACACGAAAGCCGGTCATAACTTCATCAAAAATCAGTACAGATTTATATTGATCGCAAACTGCTCTTAAACCTTCTAAGAAGCCTTCAACTGGAGGAATACAGTTCATGTTGCCCGCAACAGGTTCAACGATAATACAGGCAATTTCATCACCTAATTCAGCAAATACTTGTTTAACTTCTTCTAAATTATTGAAGCTAACGGTTAAGGTGTGTTTAGCAAAGTCTTCAGGGATACCGGGAGAGTTAGGTACGCCCATGGTTAATGCACCAGAGCCAGCTTTTACTAATAAAGAATCTGCATGACCGTGATAACAACCTTCAAATTTAAGGATTTTGTCACGTCCGGTATAGCCACGTGCTAAACGAATCGCACTCATCGTAGCTTCAGTGCCTGAGCTCACCATACGTAATTTTTCCATCGACGGGACAATTTCTCGTACTTTTTCAGCCATGGTTATTTCAAGTTCAGTTGGCGCGCCAAAGCTTAAACCGTTTTGAGCCGTTTCAATAACTGCGGCTAAAATGGCCGGATGGTTGTGGCCTAAAATCATTGGTCCCCAAGAGCCTACATAATCGATATATTCTTTATCATTTTCATCATAGACATAAGCGCCGCTTGCTCGTTTGATAAAACAAGGCGTGCCGCCTACACCATTAAATGCACGAACAGGAGAGTTAACGCCGCCAGGAATAATTTCTTGGGCATGGTTAAAAAGTTGTTGAGATTTATCCATTATTTTTGCCTTACTTGATTTTTTACGCAGTTAATCAATTCATTTTTTGTTGAATTGCTACTTAAATGTTTTTATTGCTGTGCCATGTGATCGGTCTTTCATATTGCGTTAGTTTGTCTTCAACCCCTAGGGCTAAAGCAAATAATGCCATACGAACCAAGACACCATTTTGTGCTTGTCTAAAAATAGCCAAATTGTCTAAGTCATTTAAATCGGTATCTAACTCGTTTGCTTCAGGACGAGAATCGCGCGGTAAAGGGTGCATAATGACGGTATGCTCTTTACAATATTGACGATAAATTTCTCTGTTCAAACTAAAGTGTCCTCGATATAAGTCGGCTTCGTCAGGACTTGCAAAACGCTCTTGCTGAATACGTGTTTGATATATAACATCACATGCTAAGTTACCTTCAATTTTATCGGTTAAGGTAACCTTATGTCCTGCATCTTCTAATGTAGAAATAACATTATCAGGCATTTGTAATTCATTAGGTGCGATCATCGTTATATGAACATCGTTGTATAAACTTATTAATTTTGAAAGCGAATGAACCGTGCGACCATGTTTTAAATCACCCATTAAGGTGATATTGATTCCGTCTAGGGTTTTATCATGAGGTGCCATTTCAGATTGAATGGTAAATAAATCTAATAACGCCTGAGTAGGGTGTTCATTGGCACCATCGCCTCCATTTATAACCGGCACACTGCTACCTTCTGAAAATTCACTCACTGAATGCATTTTAGGGTGACGCATTGCGATTATATCAGAATAACCACTGATCACTCTTGCGGTATCAAATAATGACTCGCCTTTACTTAATGATGAATTTTCTTCACCGACCGTTTCCCGAACAAAACCACCCAATAAATTAAAGGCTGAGCCAAAACTCACTCGTGTACGTGTACTTGGTTCAAAAAATAAATTGTTTAAAATCGCGCCTTCTAAAACATGACAACGCTTTTGGCGCATAGCATAAGGCGCCATTTGGGCAGAAACAGATAAAATTTCTGAAATAGCTTCACGATCAAATTGTGAAACGGAGAGAATATGGCTACCTTGAAAGGTCATCATTGCTATTACCTGTGTATTATTTTGTAAATAGTTATAAACCGATTTGCTCTTTATGACTATTACAATTTATTTGCGCGGTAATATAGCACATATGAAGATTTTTTAGCACGTGAACCAGATCAAAAAGGTTTGAGATAAACTAAAAATATCACGGCAAATAATATGATCACGGGTGCTTCATTAAAAATACGGTAAAACTTTCCAGAACGAATATTTTTATCTTCTTTAAAAACCTTCAATAACTTAAAACAATAGTCATGATAGATTATTAACCCGATCACTAGTGTTATTTTTATATGTAGCCACTTTGCCGCAACAAACCATGAATAACCATATTGATAAATCAGCGCAATACCAAAAATCACCGTGAGTAATGCAAAAGGAGTGACAAAATACAGTAAGCGTTTTTCCATTCCTTTTAAGTGTTCTATCACTTTAGGTTCGTCGCATTCTGCATGATTGACAAATAGGCGCGGTAAATAAAAAATACCGGCAAACCAAGCGACCATAAAACTTACATGTAAAGCCTTTAACCAGAGTAATGTCATACGGCTGTTTTTCCTTCTAATAAATAGCGCCTGATCTGTTCAAACGTAACAACGCCAAGAATATTTTCTTGATTGTCTTGATATATATACACCGCCAAGGCGATCCTCTAAAAGCGCCAAATAAGCCTCAGCTAATGTAGACTGACTCTCTAGGGGCTTTAATTGATGTTCGATAATTTTATTTTGGGTATCGTTGACGGCTTTAGTTAAACACTCATTTTCTGTCACGTTTTGAACCTTGTAGTTTGGTGTTTCAACAGATTCATGCCAAGTATATAAATTATCTGATAGCGGATTTTTGCTAATGATTAGTTGCTTTTCACTCGCTAAGTTAATAGCACTTCTCACGGATTGTTCGGACGAGTCTTCAATCAATGTATAGTTTGCTTGCATCACACCTAATACACCAATGCGTTGTAATGATTTTTCAATCGGGGATTTTCTATAAAGGAGCTTTTGCACTTCAAGCTGCATAATAATAATTGAACGGTTTTTAAAAAATTGTCCTGAAACAATACAAGCAGAACTGATAACTATCATTGCTGGTATCACAATTTCTAATTGATTTGAAAGTTCAACTACCGCTAGTAATGCTGCAAGAGGAGCATTGAGTGTTGCAGCCATAAATCCGGCCATGCCCATTAAGGCATAATCGGTTGCTATATGCTCTCCTGGAAAAATATTCATTGTGATAGTTGATGCACACGTACCTGCTATAGCACCAATACTCAGGATTGGGCCAATTATACCGCCAGGAATTCCTAAACCTAATGCTGTAATCGTCATAATGATTTTCGCGATTAATAAGCCAAGTAATAATTGAAAATGTTGTTCATATTCTAAGGAAAAGCTCACCGCACTCATATTTGTACCCATAGCATACGGAATAAAAAAACCTAAACTTCCCGTTATAAAAGCCGCAAGTAAAAGCCGCGGAATAATATGAAAATTACTGGAATGTTTAACTATCAAGGTTAAGTAACGGTTGAAAATAAAAGCTAATACTCCAAGGGTAATGCCTAATAAGACGATAAAAGGGTAATGATGAATGGTTAACTCTATTTTATTAAAGTAATCAAATTCATGAGCAGGGCCAAAAAAGTTTTGCGTGATTATTGACCCTACAATAGCGGCGATCATCACAGGAATAAAAATGTGCACTTTATATTCGCGTAAAATGACTTCCATCACGAATATTACTGCAGCAATAGGCGTGTTAAAACTAGCCGAAATTCCTGCGGCAATACCACAAGCACATAAGGTTCTAATTGAATTAAAAGGAAGTTTTAATAAACTACCAATATAGCTACTACACGCAGCTCCTAAATGAACGGCAGGACCTTCTCTGCCAACAGAAAATCCAGAAGCTAAAGCGATTACCGTACCAAAGAATTGATGAATAGTATTTCTTAGCGGGATCATGCCATGGGCGGTTTTTAAGCGATGTAAAACAAAGGGAATACCTGTCCTTAAATATTGGTAACCCGTAAACTTAGCAAAAATAATAATAAGGATGGCGCCAATAATTGGCAAATCAAAACGACTTACCATATCTAAGCTGGTATAATCATCTAATTGGTTCAAATAAAATTGTTGTAAGCCTTCAATACTTAAGGTGAACAATATAACCAACAGTGCGGAAAAAGCCCCACCAATAGCCGCAAGCAAGCATAATTGCCAAGAAGTTCTTGGCATGGCTAAGTGTTTTCTTAACAGGGCTAATGAGATCATATTAGGCTTAATTGTTTTAACTTAAAGTCAAATATTAATGTTTTATTCAATGGATATCATAATACGTTACAAATGAGTTGGTTAGCAAAAATAAATCTGAATACTGTTGTACTCCGGTTAGGTACCTTTCGATCGGCCATTTTAATATTGGCTTTGATCATCACTTGCCTGTTTTGTGGTTATCGCATGGGGAATTTCTTCCATGGTTACCAAAAGCAAACTATGCAACAACAGAAACAACGTTTAGATAATTTATATCTTAAGCAAGGTGAACAAACTCGCCGCATCAATACCTTAGAAGTAGAATTAGAAGTAGAGCGTTTGGCTAATCAAAAATCGCAAAAACTTTTAAAAGAAATGGAAGAGCAGCATTATCAAGTTAAAAAAGAATTAGCTTTTTATGAAAAAGTCATGGCTCCTGAAAAACAAGCTGATGGTTTAGTTATTGATAATATTGTGATTTCAGCGACAACTATCCCTAATCACTTTCGCTTTCAAGTGGCATTAGTTCAGCAACGAATGAAAAAACGTTTTGCGAAAGGACATGTTGAACTGCTCTTTGTAGGAAGCCTAAATAATAAGCCTTATAAAGTTAATTTGAATAAAATAGCAGAATTATCAAAAAACAACTGTCATTCAATTTTCAATACTTTCAAATTATTCAAGGAGAGCTCACCTTTCCTGATAATTTCAAACCTGAAAAGGTAGAACTTTCTGCCATCTTGCCAAAAAGCAAATGGCAGAGTTACCAGCGTGTTGATGAAAGTTACGATTGGCAAAGTATTATCGAAAATTTTTCACCAACGACATCACTAATACTTGACTAAATTAGTCAGGTTTAAGATAATTACCCCCTATATACAAAGAGATTGTTAACCCCATGTCTGATACCGAATTACCTATTACATTTTCTGATGCTGCTGCTAAAAAAGTTTTAGCGTTGGTTACAGAAGAAGAGAACCCTGAACTTAAGTTGCGTGTTTATGTTACAGGTGGTGGTTGCTCTGGTTTTCAATATGGTTTTACCTTCGATGAAAAAATCAATGAAGGCGATATGACTATTGTAAAGAAAGGTGTCACTATGGTGATTGACCCGATGAGCTTACAATATTTGGTTGATGGTGAAGTTGATTATGTTGAAGGATTAGAAGGTAGTCGTTTTTTAGTCAATAACCCTAATGCTTCAACCACATGTGGTTGTGGTGCCTCTTTCTCTATTTAGTTACTTTTTATAGCACTAAGCTATTCTAAGTTTAGTGCTTACTTCCCTGTTTCTCCTACAATTAATTTCTAATATTACTTAAAGATATTTGCTTACAAATTGTGCTATTTTCTCAGTAGACGATTGTTGCAATGCTCGTTAATATATCTAACAAATTGATGCTCTTATAATGATGAAAGGGCTGCATAATCCAATAAATTGATACTTTTGAATCTATTCAATAACTAAAATCAAAGGACTCGAATGAAACAAAGTAAATATGGACGTCAATGGTTAGCTGAACGACCTTATATTTTAGCCCTTATTATCTCGCTAATATTAATTCTCTGGATGGCCTCTGGCATCATGCAAGCGCAAGAAATGCCTAAGAAAGTAGATAAAGAAAACAACATTATTCCTAAAGTAAAAGTGGAAACGCTTTATGCAGAAAATGTCAGTGATGTGGTTGAGCTATATGGACGTACTGAGCCTGATAGAATTACGCATGTAAAAGCGGAGATCTCTGGAAAAATTGAACAAGTATTAGCAAAAAGAGGTTCGAGGGTTTCTCAAGGACAGATCATCGCGAAATTAGAAATTAATGATCTGGAATTACAATTATCCCGCAGTAAGGCGTTATTAACTCAACGTGAAATAGAGTTTCAAGGAGCGAAAAAATTAAACGCTGAAGGTTATCAAGGTAAGGTACAAGTCAGTAGCGCAGCTGCGAATCTTGCAGCCGTTAAAGCAGAAATTAAACGATTAGAAATTGCGATTAGCTATACCGTTATTCGCGCGCCTTTTGACGGAATATTAAATACCCGTTATGTCGAACAAGGGGATTATGTGCAAAGTGGTGATGATGTGGCAATGATCGCTGATTTAGATCCGCTCGTGGTTCGTGCGTTTGTTACCGAACAGCAAGTAGAATTGTTGTCTGTTGGGCAACAAGCGGAAGTCAGTTTACTTAATAAAACTCTACTTCCTGGAACGTTGCGATATATTGCCAGTGTTGCGGATGACAATACCAATACTTTTAAAATTGAAGTGAATATTGAAAATACCGATTATAAATTATTAGCGGGTATCAGCAGTGAAGTCGATATTGTTTTAAATGAAGTGCCAGCAATTAAAATGTCTCCCGCATTATTAGCACTTGATGAAATGGGCAATATCGGGGTGAAAACAGTGTCGAATGACATCGTTGTTTTTACGCCAATTAATGTGGTAAAAAGCGAAAATGATGGGTTGTGGTTAGCAGGGTTAGGTCAGCAAGCAGATGTAATAACGCTTGGGCAAGGTTTTGTTCGTGCCGGTGAAAAAGTTGATGCCGTGATGAGCAACGAGAAGTAAGGAGACTTCATGTTAACTATTATTGAAGCAGCATTAACGCGGACTCGTTCGGTATTGATGGTGTTTGTACTTTTGCTTATATCGGGCGCTATAACTTACGCAAATATTGCCAAAGAAGCGAACCCCGACATCACTATTCCAAATATTTATGTTTCTATGGTTCATGACGGCATTTCACCAGAAGATGCCGAGCGAATGCTGGTTCGCCCGATGGAAAAAGAGCTGAAATCTATCGCTGGCATCAAAGAAATGACTTCAACCGCAAGT
Source organism: Thalassotalea sp. (assembly GCA_029249355.1). Lineage (GTDB taxonomy): Bacteria > Pseudomonadota > Gammaproteobacteria > Enterobacterales > Alteromonadaceae > Thalassotalea_H. The sequence continues at coordinate 4,434 of JAQWHO010000092.1, read as the reverse complement.
GAAGGTCACGCTTCAATCAATATTGAATTTTTAGCGGGTTTAGACCCTAAAGAAGCCTTAGCTGATGTGCGCGATAAAGTGACTCTCGCTAAAGCTAAATTACCTTCCGAATCAGAAGAGCCAGAAGTTCATGAAGTGACTATGGCGAATCAAGTTCCCGCTGTGACCGTTATTTTATCGGGTCCTGTGACTGAACGCGGTTTATTAACACTCGCCCGTGATCTCAAAGATAAAATTGAAGGCATGCAAGAAGTGCTGGAAGTTGATATTGGTGGCGATCGTGAAGATATGGTGGAGATTATTGTTGATCCATTGCTGATGGAAAGCTACGGCCTTGACCAAACCGATATCTATAATCTTGTTGAACGAAATAATCGTTTAGTACCAGCTGGAACCATGGATACAGGTAAAGGGCGTTTTGCGATAAAAGTACCATCGGTATTTGAAACCGTTCAAGATTTACTAGAGTTACCGATAAAAGCAGATGGCGACAAAGTTATTACTTTTCAAGATGTCTCTACCGTGCGACGTTCTTATAAAGATCCGACAACATTTGCGCGATTAAATGGCGAGCGTTCTATTTCTATTGAAGTGAAAAAACGTTCTGGCGAGAACATTATTTATACCGTTGATAATGTTAAAGCATTGATCGAAAAAGAACGAGAAAAATGGCCTAACCAAGTGGTGGTTGACTATATTGGCGATCAATCGACAGAAGTAAAAAATACCCTAAGCGATTTACAAAATAATGTACTGTCAGCCGTTTTATTAGTGGTTATTGTTATTATTGCTGCACTTGGTACTCGAACAGCTATTCTTGTTGGAGTTGCCATTCCAGGAGCCTTTTTAACCGGCATATTAGTGTTAGCTATTGCCGGATTAACCGTGAATATTGTTGTGTTATTCGGTTTGATAATGGCAGTTGGTATGTTGGTTGATGGCGCCATTGTTGTTACCGAATTTGCTGATAGAGAAATGAATGAAGGAAAACCTAGAGAAGTTGCCTACGGGTTAGCGGCAAAACGCATGGCTTGGCCAATAATCGCATCAACTGCCACTACGTTAGCGGCTTTTGCACCGTTAATGTTTTGGCCGGGGATGATGGGCGAATTTATGAAATATCTCCCGATTACATTAATTGCAGTACTAACGGCTTCTTTAGCCATGGCACTTATTTTCGTACCAACTATTGGTAGTGTTATTGGTAAAACGCGTGCATTAAGTCAGGAAGAAAAAGCACAAGTTGAAAATACTGAGCAGGGAAATTTAGATAATTTAACTGGGTTTACCGGAAAATATGTCTCGATATTAAAAACTGCGATACATCATCCATGGAAAATTGTTTTAGGTACATTTGGCACTGCGATATTTGTGATGTGGTTATACGGTGCCTCAGGGTTAGGAGCAATATTTTTCCCTGAGATTGAACCCAATAGTGCCACCATTGTTGTCCGTTCTCACGGTGATTTATCGGTGAGAGAAAAAGATCAAATTATGCGAGATATTGAAACTCGCATTCTTGATATGGAAGAGATTGAAACTTTATATACGTTAACGGGCGGTAATGACATTATCGGTTCATTCCAAGTGAATTTTATCAACTGGCAATTTAGACGACCTTCTAATGAGTCGATAAAAGAAATTCACCAACGTACTAGTGATTTAGCGGGTGTTGAATTAGAAGTGCGTAAAAATGAAGACGGTCCTCAGTCTGGGAAAGATTTACGCCTTGAATTGAATTCTCGCTTCCCTGAAAAGTTGAATGAAGCGGTTAAAATTATTCGTAATGCATTAGTAGCCAATGGAAAATTTACCGATATTGAAGACTCTGGCGCAAAACCTGGCATCGAGTGGCAATTAAAAATAGATCGATCAAAAGCGGCAACTTATGGCGCTGATGCAGCAATAGTTGGTTCCACAGTTCAAATGGTCACCAATGGTTTGAAACTAGGAGAGTATCGTCCGGATGATGTTGATGACGAGCTTGATATTCGTGTACGTTTTCCTGAAGAAAAGCGCAATATTGGTCGATTAGACACATTACGCATAAAAACTATGGAAGGTTTAGTACCGGTAAGCAGCTTTGTTACTAGAGAAGCTGCACTTAAAGTTGATACTATTCATCGTACCGATGGTAAAAGAGTGGTGACTATTCAAGCCAATTTAATTAGCGGCGCACAACTGTTAACTGAACTCCCCATTTTAAAAGCACAATTTCCATCGTTAGGTATCGATCCCAATGTTGATATTAGCATAAGAGGGCAAAATGAAGACCAGCAAGAATCAGAAGAATTTTTAGTCAATGCTTTTGGTATCGCTCTTTTTGTCATGGCGATTATTTTAGTGACGCAATTCAATAGTTTTTACCAAGCTTTTCTAATATTAAGTGCGGTTGTTTTTTCTACCGTTGGGGTTTTCTTAGCGTTATTTTTAGTGCAAAAACCTTTCGGTATTGTAATGGGCGGCATTGGTGTTATTTCATTAGCCGGTATTGTGGTGAATAACAATATTGTTCTCATTGACACTTATAATGTTTTGAGGAAGGAAGGGTTATCACCAATTGATGCGGTTTTACAAACTGGCGCTCAACGTCTTCGACCTGTCATGTTAACGACAATTACCACTATTTTAGGTTTATTACCTATGGTGCTTCAGGTGAATTTAGACTTTTTTAATCGCACGGCGGTTTTTGGTGCACCATCGACACAATGGTGGACACAATTAGCCACGGCTGTTGCTGGTGGTTTAGCGTTTGCTACAGTATTAACGTTAGTGTTAACGCCTTGCTTAATTGTACTTCGAGATAGAAACCGAGGTGCACGACAAGGTAAAAGTAAGTTATCATTTTTAAATAAATTGAAACGGATTAAAACGGCCGCTTAAATTTTAAAGTTATAAAAAAGAACTGAATATTTAGGGGCTGTTGATCTTTCGAGATTGTTTTTGCAGCAGTTTTTTGGGTATTTATACAAGGCAGAACTTTTGTAATGTGGTTGTCCCACATAAAAAGGTGATAAAGACTTTATGCTCCTGCAAAGTCACCTTACCCCACATCCTTGTGGGGCAACGCCGTAAAAATGACTAACAAACGCTGTCCGAAAGATTCGGCTAAAATCGTTTTACTCTTTGTTGAGTAGTATTTGCTTAGAATGACTAGGCTACAAAGAGTAAAACGATTTTATCTCGAACAAAATTTACCGCGAAAGATCAACAGCCCCTTGTTTGGTTACTTAACATGCAAAAGCTAACCTTTCAAAAACCGGTTGAAATAAGCTCTGGACAAATGATTTAAAGGTAATATTCTGTTCACATAAAAACACTCAAATGGAGCTTCAATGAAATTAATCAAACTGGCAGCAGTCGCTGCTTTCACATTATCGTCATCAGCGTTTGCCAATGAAATTATTCCTGTTTCAACAGAAACAAAGGAAATGGCTATTAGCCTTCGTGATAAGGCTATCGAAGATAATAGTGCTTATGAAATACTAAAGTCATTGACGACTGAAGTCGGTGCTCGTCATCCTGGTACACCTGGAGAAAAAGCAGGCATTGAATGGGGGATAAAAAAATTAAAAGCGTTAGGGTTTGATAAAGTTTACACCGAAGACGTAAAAATGAATGGCTGGATTCGAGAAGTTGAAGTTGCTGAAATCTTAATGCCTTCGTATCAAAAAATGGTGATCACTGCTTTAGGCCGTTCAAAGTCTACGCCTGAAGGCGGTTTAGAAGCTGAAATTGTACATTTTAAAAATTATGCTGAACTTGAAAAAACTAATGATGGTAGTTTAAAAGGTAAAATAGCTTTTATTAGTAACCGCATGGAACGATTTAAAAATGGTGCAGGTTACGGTCCAGCGAATATTGCCCGAAGTAAAGGGCATGAACTTGCCGCTAAAAAAGGGGCGGAAGCATTATTAATTCGCTCAATAGGCACTGATGACCATCGTAATCCACATACGGGGGCTACAAATGTTGCTATGGGTTATACAGCTGTGCCAGCTGTTGCGCTTTCTAACCCTGATGCAGATCAGTTAGTTCGTTTAATGGAATTTGGTCACACGCCTAAAATTCGTTTAAATATCCAAACAAAAGATTTAGGCCCTATTGTTACTAAAAATGTAATTGGTGAAATAACAGGTCGTGAATTTCCTAATGAAGTTGTAGTTATTGGCGGGCATTTAGATAGTTGGGATCTAGGAACTGGAGCAGTTGATGATGGCGCCGGAGTAGCGATTGGAATAGCTACAGCAGCCTTTATTAAGAATAATGTCAAGGTTAAGCCACGCCGTACTATTCGAGTAATCTTATGGGGAGCAGAAGAGTTAGGTTTGATTGGCGCACGTGCTTATGCAAAGGCAAGAGAAGAAGATGGCACAATTGCCAACCATGTAATTGGCTCAGAATCTGACTTTGGTGCTGGCCCTGTTTATGGCC
>JAQWHO010000091.1 GCA_029249355.1 Thalassotalea sp. | reverse complement strand
CCATAACTGAAAGCTCTTCCATATCAAATAAACTATTAAACCCAAGCGCCAGCATTTTAGGTCCACCAATGCCGACAAATTTTGCTTGAGGAAAACGTTGTAACAGCGAGGTCATTAAACCTGCACCTAATGTGTCACCTGAGTGCTCACCCACTACAATGGCAAACACAGGCGATTTATTATTAGCTGCTTTAAGTTGAGTATCTGAATTCATCATTCAGACGGCTAACGGATAATACCGCGATTTGAAGATTGAATAAAATCAGTAAAAACGGAAAGTTCATCACTGCTTTCAATACTTTCTTGTATCTCTAACAATGCCGCATCAACCGTTAAACCTTGACGGTAGACTTTACGATAAGCTTGCTTAATTGAACGGATAGTTTCAGCTGAAAAGCCTCTTCGCTTTAAACCCTCAGAATTTAAACCGAAAGGTTTCGCAGCATTACCAGAAGCCATTACATAAGGAGGAACATCTTTCAAAATTAAAGAAGTTGCCGCAACAAAGCTATGTGCGCCAATATGGCAGAACTGATGGACGCCTGACATGCCGCCTAAAATAGCGTGATCGCCAACATGAACATGCCCAGCAATTGAAGCATTGTTTGCAAGGATACAATTATTTCCTACCATACAATCATGAGCTACATGCGTGTATGCCATAAATAAATTATTATTGCCTATTTGAGTAATGCCTTGATCTTGAATAGTGCCGCGATGAATCGTACATGATTCACGAAAAACGTTGTTATCACCAATAATAAGTTCGGTAGGTTCACCAGCATATTTTAGATCTTGGCAATCTTCACCAATAGAAGCAAATTGGAAGATTCGATTACCTTTACCCATCCGCGTTGGGCCATTGATAACCACATTAGCACTAATGTGGCAATCATCACCTATAACGACATTTTTACTAATATATGTCCAAGGCCCGATAGTAACATTGTTACCGATGATCGCACCTTCTTCAATGATTGCTTTTTCATGAATCAAATGAATTTGCTCCTTTAATACAGTTACAACTTACGACGTGCACACATTAACTCAGCTGAACAAACAACTTTGCCATCAACTTTTGCTTCACCGTAAAATTTCCACATACCACGACGCTCTTTTAGGAATTCGACATGTAAGTGCATAGTGTCACCAGGCACTACCGGTCGTTTAAATTTAGCGTTATCGATAGATGCAAATAAATACATTTCATCTTCTTCACGCCCTTCCGTCGTTTTAAAACCGAGAACACCTGTAGCTTGTGCTAACGCTTCAAGGATTAATACCCCAGGAAAAATCGCTAATTCAGGAAAGTGCCCGGTAAAAACAGGTTCATTGAACGTGACATTTTTAATAGCGTGTAACCATTTACCTGCCTCGTAATCTAAAACACGATCGACAAGTAGCATCGGGTAACGATGTGGAATTAATGTTTGAATTTCTTGTACATCAATAACGTTCTTTTGCGATTCCAAATCACTGTCCTTTTTATTGGTTTAGTAGTTGATTTAGTAATTGACTAACTAGCGACTAAAGTTAAATAGGTAAACTTATTTACGACTAACTCTCACCTTTTAATAATAATATTTCTTTTTCTAACGCTTTAATCTTTTTATTGGTTGTTTCAAGTTTTCTAATTCTAGCGTTAGTTTTTTGCCATTCTTTATTCGGCTGTGCTGGTAAACCAGATGAGTATACCCCACTTTCAGTAATATTTTTAGTCACCATTGCAAAGCCGGTAAATACACATCCATCAGCAATATTAATATGACCATTTACGCCAACCAATCCTGCCATTGTACAGTTTTTACCGACAACTGTGCTTCCAGCAACAACACTACAGGCTGCCATGGCTGTATTCTCACCAATAACAACATTATGTGCAATTTGAATTTGGTTATCTAGAATGACACCATCTTTAATAATAGTATCGTCCAGCGCACCGCGATCAATCGTGGTACTTGCGCCAATTTCAACATTATTGCCGATAATCACCGAACCTAATTGAGGTATTTTAACCCAATTTCCTTGATGATTCGCATAACCAAAACCATCAGAGCCAATAACAGTATTAGACTGAATTAAGCAGTTATTACCTATTTCTACACGATGATAAATAGACACATTTGCCCAAAGAGAAGTATTTGCTCCTATTTTGACTTGCTTACCAATAAAACAGCCAGCACCAATCGATACACCGTCAGCTAATTCAACATCAGATTCAATAACCGCATTAGCACCAATAGCAACATTGTTTCCAATAATAGCGCTAGCATCAACTACGGCAGAAGGGTGTATATTTCCAGCTGTTTTTGGCGTGGTATCTAACAATTGCGCGAGTAATGCATAACCCATGTAAGGATTTTTCATCACTAAAGCGTTCGTTTGACAATCATCTAAGCAATCTTCAGTAATAATTACTGCACTTGCATTAGTATCAGTTAACTGTTGACGATATTTAACATTTGAGAGAAAAGCTATTTGCCCTTCTTTAGCATTCAATAAAGTCGCAATACTATCAATTAAGCAATTTTCATTACCATGAACAGAGGCACCAATTTTATTGGCAAGTTCTTTAAGTGTATAACTCATCTATAGCGTATTCTTAATTAAGGTTGGGTAATCAATAACTAGTTTAGGCTATTAATTATTTAAAAAGAAATAAAAAGATACGTTACCTCAGTAAAGTAACGTATCCATATCAATATTAGCTTTTTAGTTTGAGTATTATATATTTCTACTAATAACTGAATTTTTAGCAGGTTTAATTTTTATTTAATTTTACTAACTTGTTCTACAACTTGCTCAGTAATGCTAGTTTCAGGTTTAGCAAATACTACCGCTTTTTGTTCAAGCACTAAGTCATAATTTGCTTTTGCTGCAATACCATCAATTGCTTGACGCACTAAAGCAACAATTTTATTTGTTTCTTCATTTTGACGTGCGCCCGCTTGTTGTTGTAAAGCTTTACCTTTAACTTGGTAATCTTGGTAAATAGTCCCAATTTGCTTATCTAACTCTTCGATCTCTTTTTTACTCATTAAAGAAGAATCACGTTCCTTCTTCTCTTGGTAATATTTAATATCTTTTTCAAGTTGAGCAAGCTCAGCTTTAGCATCTTTAAATTCTGCTTCTAAGCTTTGCATTACAGCAGCAGTTTGTGGAATTTTCCCCATAACTTCTTGGAAATTTACCACAGCTATTTTTTGTTCTGCTGCCATTGCCGCACTAGTTAATAAAGCACCTGAGGCTACTGTTGCTAGCGCAATTGATTTAAATAATTTTTTCAATTTCTTCTCCTAACTTAAAGATATTCTTTACACATTTTTAATTATATTGGGATCGATTAACCAATTAAAAGGTTTGACCGATATTAAAGTTAAAGAATTTGGTGTCATCACCTTCTTCTTCTTTTAACGTTTTAGCAAAACTAAAGATCATTGGTCCCATAGGCGATAACCACTGTACAGATAAACCTGCCGAAGCACGATATCGACCTACATCAGAATAATCATCAATTTTAGCAAATTCTCTTGGTGCTAAGTCGCGATAATCATCCATATTAAACTCAGTGTCCCATACATTACCCGCATCAACAAAGAAGCTAGTACGAACACTATTAGCGAAACCTTCGTCTAAGAATGGTGTAGGAACAATTAATTCAATACCGGCTAATGCGATAGCATTACCACCGACGGAACGTTGTGAACCATTAACAACATCGTGATCAGGTCCTAAACAACAACCGCCACCGCCAACGGCATCCGGTGTGCCAGGAATAGAGGTTGGATAGCGGAATATTGCACGAGGACCAACAATGTTCGTCTCAAAACCACGTAGAGTATCTGAACCACCACCCGCTCTAAAGTTCTCCCAAAATGGTAATACTTGGTCATTGCCATTAATGTCGCTGTAACCATTACCATAACCGAGTTGTAAACTCGTTTTAAAGCTCCAACCACGAGCAATTGGGAAATACCATTTCGTATCTAAATTAATTTTAAAATAATTAGTATCTGAATTGGGTGTTGTCATTTTATATGACAAACTTTGCTGTGAACCTGCCGTAGGGAACGTACCACGGTTCAATGTACTGCGTGAAATAGCGGCTGTTACATCAAAATTGTCAAACGATAGTCCAGCATCAGGATCATTTGGATCAGAATATAATTCATAAAAGCTTTGAATTTGCTCATACGTTTGTAAACGAGTAATACCATTACTCTTATAGCCCACGCCAAAGTTTAAACGCACATACTCATTAATAGGGAAACCGAAGTTAAGCCCAACACCATACGTTTTATTGTTATATTCAACAAGGTTTGCACTACCTGCATCAAATTCATTGTAGAAAATTGAGCCACCTAATGAAATGGCATCTACAGTAAAATATGGGTCGGTATAAGACATGCTAACACTACGAGAATAACTCACCGTATTGATGTTAATTGCTAAACGATTACCTGTCCCTAAAAAGTTATTTTGTTGGATACCTGCATTCAAACTTAGCTTAGTGGTTGAGCCGTAACCGATACCTGCAGTAAACGAGCCTGAAGGCTGCTCTTTAACCGTATATTCAACGTCAACTAGATCATCTTCTTCAGGTAACTGAATAGTTTCAAATTCAACCTCTTCCATATAAGGTAAACGTTGTAACCAAGCTTTTGAACCTTCGACCAAGCTATTAGACAGCCATGCCCCTTCCATTTGTCGCATTTCACGACGAAGTACGCGATCGGCTGTAACATGATTACCTTTGAAGTTTATACGGTTAACATAAATGCGTTTACCTGGATCAACCGATATATTAAGCTTTACGGTTTTATCTTCTTCATTGATTTCAGGAATAGTGGTCACTTTAGGGTAAGCATATCCAAAGCGGCCTAAAAACTTACTGATAGTTTCTTCAGTATAAGTAACCTCAGCACCGTTATATAATTTATCTGCTCGTAGTGGATTAATCGCTCGAATAGTACTTTCAAAACCCGCCATGTCGCCAACAAAGTCAACTTCACTTACGGTATATTGCTCACCTTCAGAAACGTTTAGCGTGATATAAACCGCTTTTTTATCAGGTGTCATTGAAACTTGCGTAGAATCAACTTTATATTGTAAATAACCACGATCTAGATAGTAACTTTCAATCGTTTCCATATCACCTTGTAGTGTTTGCTTTTGATAGCGATCTTGCGCCATAAAGTCCCACCAAGGAGAATCAAACGTTAACTCGGCTTTTTCTAATAAGGTTTCATCTGAAAATATTTCATTACCAACAACATTAATTTGTTGAATTGAAGCAGCGTCACCTTCGGTAAAGACAAATTTAAGATTGACACGATTTCGAGGAAGGTGAGTAATTTCAGCTTTTACATCCGCATTGTATTTACCAACACTATGATAAAAGTCTTCTAAGCCCACTTCTAAACCAGAAATAACCGTTTTATCTAAAGTTTCACCAACACGTATATCAGAGCCATCAAGACTATCGATTAACTGCTCGTCTTTAAGATCGCTATTACCATCAAAGGTAATTTCACTGATAGTTTCACGTTCTCTGACTTTAAAGATAACCCGTTCGCCATCTCTAAAGACCGCAATATCATTAAAATGACCTGAGTTATATAACGCTTTTATCGATTGTGAAATACGAAAATCATTGAGCGTATCTCCAACATTAAAAGGAATATGAGTCAATGCTGCACCTAGTGCAACACGCTGTAGGCCTTTAACTTCGATATCTTCTACTTGAAATTCTTCTGCAGCTTGTGCTGTTGTACCTAAGGTACCTAACAGAACCGCTAGGGCAATTTTTTTAATCATCATAAAATATAAACTTAACTACTTCTTCTTATTTATAATCGCGATAAATCGTTAAACAATGCGATACTCATTAACCCTAATAACGCTAGTGTACCAAATTTAAATCCAATTTCTTGAATTTTTTCTGGTACTGGTCTACCGGTAAAAAGCTCTATAACGTAATAAACCAAATGCCCGCCATCAAGTACTGGCACAGGTAAAAGGTTTATTATCCCTAAATTAATACTAATCAAGGCTAAAAAGCCTAAAAAATATACGAGTCCGTAACCTGCATGATCACCAGCACCTTGTGCGATTGATATCGGGCCACTTAAATTTTTAACTGAAACATCACCGGTAAGTAATTTACCAATCATTTTAAAACTCAAAGTAATTAACTGCCAAGTTTTATCTAAACTTTGTGAAAAAGCTTCTAGTGGTCCGTATGATAATTCAAACTGATACTCTTTTGGATAAGGATCTGATTTTGATGCTAAGCCTAAATAACCGATAACTTTACCATTTCTTTCTATGCGGTCAGGAATCGCGATAAGATTAACTACGTTACCAGAACGCTCAACTTCTATAGCAACTTCTTGATTAGGAAAGTGCTTAATTTTCTCAGAAAAATTTGTCCAGTTGTTATTGACTGCAACACCATTGACCGAAAGCGGCTTATCTCCTACTTTCAAGCCTGCTCGTTCTGCCGGACTTTCTTTTGCAATAACAACAATTTCATTATGAACTTTCGGTCTAAAAGGCATTAGACCAATACTTTCAATAGCTGATACTTTTTCAGGTGAAAATTCCCACGTACTTGTATCAAACTGATAGCTAACCGCAGATACACTGCCTTGATTACGTGCTTTAACGATTAATTGAGGTTCACCGATATTTGCAACTAATGCTAAGTTCACATCTTGCCAATCACGAATTTTTTGACCCGCTATTTCAACAATTTCACTGTTATTAGCCACATTCGCTTTTGCCGCAATTGATTGCGGTGTTACTTCACCAACAATGGGTTTAACACTTGGCATGCCAAGTAAAAACATCAAATAGAAAGCAAATATAGCAAAAATAAAATTAGCTAATGGCCCGGCCGCAATAATCGCAATACGCTGATAAACGGTTTTACAATTAAATGTTTTATCTTTATCTTCAGGTGCTATTTCGTCAACACGCTCATCAAGCATTTTAACGTAACCGCCTAATGGGATCAGAGCAATTACAAATTCAGTGCCGTGTTTATCCGTTTTACGCCAAATGGCTTTACCAAAACCAATAGAAAAACGCTCAACTTTCACTTTATTTCTACGCGCCACCCAATAATGGCCGTATTCATGCACGGTAATTAAAATACCTAGTGCAATAATAAATGAAGATAAATTCCAAATAAAATCAATCACTCAACTACATTACCTTATCTTCATTTTGACTATTTTCATTTGTCATTTTTACGACAATCGCTTGAGCATATTGTCTTGCTAATTTATCCAATGAAAGCACTTCATTAATATTTGCTACCCTTTCTGAGACAAACTTTTTCACAGAAGTTTCATTTATTTTATAAATATCGGTAAATTTAATCTGATTGTTTAAAAAGGCATCAACGGCAACTTCATTGGCAGCATTTAATGCTGTACAAGCTCCTTGTCCTTGCTTGCATGCTTCAATCGCTAGTTTTAAATTTGGGTAACGTTCAAAATCAGGCTGTTCAAAATCAAATGACGGGGTATTAAAAAAATCTAAAGGCTCAACACCCGCATCAATTCTCTCTGGGAATGCTAGCGCATGCGCTATTGGCGTACGCATATCAGGATTACCCATTTGAGCGATAACTGAGCCATCTTTATATTGCACCATTGAATGAATGGTGCTTTGCGGGTGAAGTACCACTTGGATATCATCAGCTTCGACATTAAATAGCCATTTTGCTTCGATAAACTCTAAACCTTTATTCATCATGGTGGCAGAATCAACCGAGATTTTTCGCCCCATTTCCCAATTAGGGTGTGCACAAGCTTGATCAGGCGTAACTTCCTGTAACTCACTAAGCGCTTTAGTTCTAAATGGACCACCTGAGCCTGTGAGTAATATTTTACTGACGCCATTGTCGGTTAGCTGACATGTACCTATGGTTTGCTGTGCCTTAGTTGGCAAGCTTTGGAAAATAGCATTATGTTCGCTATCAATCGGTAAAAGCTCAGCGCCAGATGCTTTTACTGCATCAATAAAAATTTGTCCTGAAGTTACTAAAGCTTCTTTATTGGCCAGTAAAACACGTTTACCGCTATTAACCGCTGAAAGTGTTGGTATTAAGCCTGAAGCTCCAACAATTGCAGCCATAACGGTATCAACGCCATCTGTCTGAGCTATCTCACATAAAGCATTTTCACCAGACATAACTTGAATTTTATCAAGCCCTAGCGAGATTAATTGCTGAGTTAGTAGTTTTGCCGCAACATCACATACCATAACAACAGTAGAAGGATGAAACTCACGACATTGTTCAAGTAGTTTATCAACGTTTGTATTAGCAGATAAAGAGTGAATAGAGAACTTTTCAGGATGCAGCCTTACAACATCTAAAGTATTTACACCAATAGAGCCTGTAGAGCCTAAAATACAAAGGTTACGTGTCATGAATAATTAACCTACCAACCAAGATATGCATAACATAAAGCATAGATGGGGGCAGTAGCCGTTAAGCTATCAATACGATCTAATATTCCACCGTGACCGGGAAGGATTGTGCCACTGTCTTTAATACCTGCTTGTCGTTTAAACATGCTTTCGTTTAAATCACCTAGTACAGAAATGGTGGTGATCAGAACAGTTACACCAAGCACTAAGACATATTGTTGCTGATTCCAACCTAAGCTAATGCCCGCCAAGGACACTAAAACACAGGCAAAAATAACACCACCAATAAAGCCTTCCATCGTTTTCCCTGGGCTGACATTTGGCATTAATTTATGTTTTCCGATGGCTTTACCAACGAAATAAGCGCCAACATCTGCACTCCAAACCATAAGAAATAAAAACATGATCAATTGCGCGCCTTGGTATGGATCAGCATCATAATCATTCGCTCTCAATACGACAAAAGCTAGCCAAGTTGGTACTAAAGTTAGCCAACCAAAAACCCCTCGAATAGAGCGATGACTTGACCAAAAAGAACTATATCTAGGATACAAAAATGTCAGCGCTGCAGACACTAGCCACCATGCTACGGCAATCCATAAAATGGAGTGAACTGTTGATTGTAATTGAGCTTGGTCGTTCCAAAATGACATTAATGGAAAGTAATACCAAATTCCGCTAATAAGCGTAATGGTGGTTAAAACAAACGCTATACGTCGACGTTTATTTTCGAAGCCCATTAACGGTCCCCATTCCCAAGCGCCAATAGCCATCACAGCCATGATGAGAATTGAGAAATTTTCTAACGACATATAAAAAATGGCTGCAATCGTTAATGGTGCCAATATTAATGCTGTAATAATACGTTGTTTTAACAAACGAAACCCTTTTATAAATTTTAGTTTTTAGATTTAATTTTTATTTATTTTGTTTTATTTTAACTATTTACTACTTTTAACTTGCTCACCCGTTTGTCCAAAACGCCTTTCTCGCTGATCAAAACATGCCATCGCTTTGAGAAATTCATCTTCCTTGAAATCAGGCCATAATACTTCAGTAAAATAAAATTCCGCATACGCGGCTTGCCAAAGTAAAAAGTTACTAATGCGAAAGTCACCGCCGGTTCTAATAAGTAAATCAAGCTCAGGTAAACCCGCCAAACTTGTTTGTTGATCTAACGACTGCTCGGTAATGTCATCAATCGCTAGCTCACCATCGTTCACTTTTTGTGCAAGTTGCTTGGCTGCATGGGTAATATCCCAACGACCGCCGTAATTAGCAGCGATAGACAGTACCATATCATTGTTGTTTTCTGTTAATTTTTCTGCATCAGTGATTTTTTTAATCAGTTTATCTGAAAAACGGCTGACATCACCAATCACTTGAAAACGAATATTATTCTTATGAAGCTTTTTTACTTCGCGCGTAAGCACAAACATAAAAAGATCCATTAAAACAGTCACTTCTTTTTCGGGTCTTTGCCAATTTTCACTGCTAAAAGCAAAAAGCGTTAATGCTTTAACACCTTGTTTTCTTGCCGTTGATACCACTGCTCTTACCGACTCAACACCATTTTTATGGCCAACTACACGCGTTTTTCCACGTTGTTGTGCCCAACGTCCATTACCATCCATAATAATTGCAATATGTTTTGGTATGATAATGTCGCTATTTTCTTGTAGTTGCTGCTCGGTCACGCAAACTCCACTTCATCAATCTGTGTTTCGAATGTTAAATAAAAACGTCGTATTAATTAACAATTAAATACGACGTGATTTAATGATGTGGCGAATTAAATTTCCATTAATTCCGCTTCTTTTTCCGCTAAAATAGCATCAACTTGTTTAACATAAGTATCGGTAATTTTTTGTATTTCATCTTCGACTTGATGCATTTCATCATCACTGATTTCTTTTTCTTTATTCAGTGATTTAACATCTGAATTTGCATCACGACGAATATTTCT
>JAQWHO010000090.1 GCA_029249355.1 Thalassotalea sp. | reverse complement strand
CCTTCTCTACTTACATTTCACTTTGTAGTGGTCAAGTAAATTTGGATACAAAAAAGCCTGCTAAATAGCAGGCTTTAATAATGATGGTGGAGGGAGGTGGATTCGAACCACCGAAGGCTGAGCCGTCAGATTTACAGTCTGATCCCTTTGGCCACTCGGGAACCCCTCCAATATTTTGGACTTAATCACTATTTCATCATAGTTATTAAGTATTAATGGTGCCGACTGCCGGAGTCGAACTGGCGACCTACTGATTACAAGTCAGTTGCTCTACCAACTGAGCTAAGTCGGCACTACATTAAGTGGTGCGAATTCTAGAGTAATGTTTTGCTCCTTGCAATAAAAAAGCGTAAAAAAATAATCTTTTTTACGCTTTTTTATTGCAAGTGATGATTTTTTATTCAAAGTATATTTATTTACGCGCTTTTATTGGCGTTGTAACGATTCATTCCGATAAAGACCAAGTTTTCGATCAACTTAAATTCAACCTCGATTATTTGGCTTAGTTGCTGTGCATTACCACCGGTTAGTATTACGTTTAACGATTCATTTGGCTGCAAATAATGCTGATGTGCAGTACTTATTGCAGTAGAAATACACCCGAGCGTTGCTGCCCAATTAGCTTGATTAACAGCGTCAGAAGTATTGCTAGCGAATTTGATTTTTTTAATATTTTCAGACTTGGCAAAAACTTTATTGGTATTATTAATCACACTTGAAAACATTAAATCTATACCCGGTAAAATCCAACCGCCTTGGTGTTTACCGGTTGATGAGAGTAAATCAATTGTTGTGGCGGTGCCTGAGTCAATAATAAGTGATGCTTGCTGAGGAAATAGCTTTTCTGCACCTAATAACCCTAACCAACGATCGACACCAAAGGTACTCGGGTCGTCATACGAACATTGAACATTAAACTTTTCAGCTTCACTTTTAATAAAGCAATGATTTATACCCCTACTCTTGCACCACGATGAAACGCTATCGTTAAAACGCTCATGACTCACATTGCTCACTAAGCATTGCTCTAAAAATGGAAAATTACTCTCTAACCATGATTGATTAATTAGGTGAGTTTGAACAAGGCTCACGGCTGAAAATGTATCATTTTGATAGGTAACATATTTACAATAGCTATTACCAACATCCATTAATAATTTCACAGCAAACCTCGTAAACTCACTTCACCGCCATAAATCGGTTTAACTTGGCCATCGACTTCCAACAATAATGCACCCTGATTATTAATGCCTCGGCAAATACCTAAAGTTTCTTTTTCACCCGTGATGAGCCTAACCGGTTTATTCAAATAGAGATCTTGTTTAAACCAATCGTCAAGCATAGTGATAATGCCACTTTCTTTATGTTGAGTTAAGCGTGTTATAAGGCAATTTATTAATGTAGACACTAACTGATTTCGATCAATTTCGTTTGAAACGACTGATTGAAGATCAGTCCAAGGCTGATCAATATCTTCAGCCGCTTTAGCTGGCATGTTGATATTTAATCCAATACCAATGACACAATGACTTGACTCTAAAGCTTGTCCCTCTAGCTCAATTAATATACCCGCTAATTTTTTACCTTTAGCATAAATATCATTTGGCCATTTTAATTCAACGTCAACTTTGTATAGCTGCTTGATAGCGTCACTAACCGCTATTGCTGCGACGACACTAAGTCCCATTGCTGCAGAGATACCTTGTTCTAAACACCAGTACATCGACATATAAATATGTGAACCAAATGGCGAAATCCACTGCCTTCCTCTTCGACCCCTGCCGGAGTTTTGGTATTCAGCCACGCACACTTGCCCTTGTTTCACTTGATGAGGCACTCGACGTAATAGGTAACTATTTGTTGAATCGATAACGCTGTGAACTTCTACAGGTAAATTGAACGAGTTATTCTTGAGCTGATGAGTAATTACCGTTTTATCGAGTAAACGTAGCGGCTGAGAAAAACGATACCCTTTGCCTGTGACACAAAAAACATCGAGCCCGATTTCCTGTAGACCACGGATATGTTTAGACACTGCCGCTCGACTAATGCCAAGCTCTTCGCCTATCGCTTGCCCAGAAATAAACTGCCCAAGTGCAAGTTGTTTAATTAATTGCTCTTTTACTGATTTCGCCATAGCACTATAATTACGTTTATTTACTTTGCGTTAATTGAATTAACCCTTTGCTAGACAATAATCTAACTTCAGGTTGTAGGAAAATATCAAACTTTGCCAACACATGTTCTTGTACATGCTTGGCTAATTGAACAATGTCTTGACCATCTTTGCTACCATAATTAACTAAGACTAACGCTTGAGTTTTATCAACACCAACATTCCCTTTTCTTAAGCCTTTTAGCCCTGACTTTTCGATTAACCAACCAGCAGCTAATTTTATTCGCCCATCTTTTTGTGGGTAAGCAGGCATGTCAGGATACTGTTCTTTTAGCGAATTAAAGCACTTTATTTCAACCACTGGATTTTTAAAAAAGCTTCCAGCGTTAGGTAATTTATCAGGGGCAGGAAGTTTAGATTGGCGAATATCGATAACTTTTTGAAAAACCTCTTTGGCACTCACATCTACCGGTAATGTATCTAAACCACGGTAAGTTAAATTAGCTTGCCATTGCTTAGATAATCGTAGTGTTACTTCAACAATAAACCCTTTATTCGCTAATGAGTTTTTAAAAATGCTATCGCGATAAGCAAACTGACACGCTGATTGGTCTAATGTTTTTAAGGTTTTAGTATCAAATTCATACCAAGAAACATGATCTATAACATCCGCTAATTCAGTACCATAAGCACCAATATTTTGCACGGGGGAAGCGCCAACACTTCCAGGGATTAACGCTAAGTTTTCAATACCATGATAGTTATTTTCAACACAGTATTTAACGAGTTCATGCCAGTTTTCGCCACACTTAGCGGATAATAAAACAAAGTCATCATTCTCTTTAACCGTAATACCTTTGAAGTTGGGTTGTAAAATGGTCGTGGTAGCTTGTTCAGTAAATAGTGTGTTACTGCCTTCCCCTAAAATGTAAAAAGGAGAAGATAAATGAGGCACAATGTCTTCCAGCTCACTTAAAGTTTTAGGCTGATAAAATGCGGGGCATATTGCTGGGAGCGCAAAACTATTATGCTGTGTTAATTCATACTGATTATGCATTTTATCATTTGAGAAAGGAAATTTTGCTCATTGTAATTGAAAACAATCAGCTAAGGTATTGATTATTTAGCTTACCGCTAACCCTGTTTACGTAGAGGTAACTTAATAATATTGGCTTTGCTGTTGTAATATTTATTTTGATATTTATCCGTATCAATATTTTCACTATGGTTTATCACCACACCATCAACTGGAGCGTTGACTTGTCTTAATAACCTTAAACCAGTAGTGATTTGTTCACGTTTTGTTTTTCCACCATGAACAATATATAAAACACTGTCGACCAAGCGAGAGATAATTACGGCATCACTCACCGCATTTACCGGAGGTGTTTCAATAATAATGCGATCATAAAAGTTGCCAAATACTTTAATCAACATATTAAAGCGCTTCATTGACAAGAAAGCTAAAGGGTTTGCAGGCGTGATACCCGAAGTTAGAATATCAAGTTTTACGTTTTTATCTCTGACAATACATTCATTAATTTGGTGAGTTTTCGCCAGCAAATTAGATAAACCGGGGCGATGTGCAGGTAAATCCATATTTTTATAAATAGTAGGATGGCGCATATCCGCTTCAATTAATAAAACTTTTTCCATCTCACTAAACGATCTTGCCAACTCTAATGCTACAGTCGACTTTCCTTCATTAGGAACTGATGAAGTCACAGCGATAACTTTAGGTGGCTTTTTTTCGTGACTAAACAATAGAGAAGTACGCAATGTGCGAATTGCTTCAGTAAAACGATTATCTGTATAATATTTATCGTCGCTATCATTAGATTTTCGTTTAAATTTAGGGAGAACTGCTAAAACTGGCGCTTCATTGAAGTTTTCTAATTTGCGACGTGAGTTTAATGTATCCATTAACAGCTCTCTCAAAATCACAACCATTGAGATAAAACCAAGTGACAAGATAAACGCTAATATAACCGCCATGGTTTTATTCGGAGAAATAGGATTTTTAGGTGTGATCGCTTTATCGATAAATCGAACATAAAAATTCGACTTATAGTTACCCATTGCATCTGTTTCTTTCAAACGAATCAAATAGTTACTGTAAAGCTCTTTATTCGTCTCTACTTCTCGCTCTAATTGAGAAAACTTATTTTTGAGTCGACTTACTTTAAGGTAATTCTGTTTAGTTTCATTCAGTCGCTGGCTATCTGCTTTTACTTTTTCAGCCGATGAATAGTATTCTTTTTCTATAGCAATAACGAGATCACTAACTTGCTGTTCAAGGTTTAACCTTAACGAAGTAAGTTCTGCTTCGACAGACATTCGTTTAGGGTGTTTAGGACCATAGCGCTGTGAAAGCTCATTGAGTTTTCGTTCTATTTCTTCTTCTGAACGACGCAATTGAATGTAACTTGCCTTACTATTTATTTCTTGTAGATCGGTTAGCTGGGTGTAATTACCTTTATTTTTTTGAATATATTGATAGGTAACTTTAAGGTCACCCTCTTTTTTAGAGGCTTTTAATAATGACGATGTTAGCTCAGTAAGTTCAGACTCAATAAGGCCATCAACGCCTTTTACATCAACAATACCTTCACTTTCTCGATAAGCCTGTAATGCTTGTTCAGATGATTCGAGTTTTTTTCCTAATTCTTCTAGTTGATCCACAAGCCATTGTGATGTTGATTCTTTAGATGCACTATGAATTTCATCTTGATATTGAAGGTAAGTTTGTCCTACTTGATTAGCCACTTTTTGTGCTAAACGAGGATCGTAAGCGGTAAAAGCAATTTTAACCAGCTCAGTTTCAACAATCGGCGAGATGGTTAACCTTTTTTGAAACGCACCAACCACTTGACCAATCGATGAAGAAATCGAAGTTTTCCCTTTATTAGCTAAAAACTGAATTTTTTCATTATATTTACCACTATTAAATTCTTCATGTTCAGTAAGGTTTAATTTTGAAACGACTCGTTCTGCGAATTTTCTCGAGCGAAGTAGTTCGAATTGTGTTTGAATTTGCTGTGAATTGGCAGAGCTTTCATTAAATGCATCATTGATAGATAACGTATTTTTAGGCTTATTACTTCCAATTTGCAAAATTGCGGTTGCTTTATAGGAATGCTTTAAAAGTGAGACGTAAAAAGCCACTACTAAACTCATTAGTAGTGTGAAAATGATGATTTTCCAACGTCTTGTCCAGAGAGGACTTAAAACTTCTTTTAAGTTTACCTCGTCTTGAACAATATTGGGTTGTTCATGTTCATTTATCAAAAGAAGCTTTGCTCTATCTCTATAATGTCATCTGGGAATACTAATGTCACAACACTGCCCGCTATTGTGACGCTTTGTCCATCAACAATCCTTGTTATTTTCCATTCAGTTTTTGACGCTCTATTTCCTAATCCGCCCGCTAAAGCTATCGCTTTATCAAGTGTTAAATCATCTTGATATGGATACCCCCCTGGTCGGTTTACCTGACCATGAATAAAAAAAGGTCTGTATTGTGCAATTGACACTGTTACTTGAGGGTCAATTAAATAATCCCCAAGCAATCCTTTTTTTATTAAATGCTCTAATTTTTTTGGCGACAAACCAATGACTTTAATATCATCTAGAAATGGAAATGAAATAAAGCCAGTTTTGTTAATTTTTACATTGGTCGTTAAATCAGGCTCATTATAAACCGTAATGGATATTTGATCCCCTGGACCTAATACATATTCGGACGCATGAGAAAAAACACTAAATATCAAAAATAAAACAACTAAAAATCGCATATTTTTCACCCAACCAATCTTAAATAGTAACATCAAAACCTATAGAAATGCTATTTCTCTGGTTATTGAATATAATTTCCGATGAATCTAAATCTTTATAATCGTATTTAATATAAAAAGATAACGACTCACTTCTTTGATAATTAACTTGAAATTGTGAAAATAAATAGATTTCTTTCTCATTAGCTTGTTGATAAATAATTTTTTCTCGCTTACTTCCTATAACGGCAGTTGCAATAAAATAATCAGTTAAATTAGACTTTATTTTAATATTATAGCTATCTACCACTCGATAGCTATTCGATAGTCTGTTAGCCTCTTCAAAATCGCGTTCAGTACTCAAAGACACTTTAGTTGAATAAATAGGGTGCCAGTTCCAAT
Organism: Thalassotalea sp.; assembly: GCA_029249355.1. GTDB lineage: Bacteria > Pseudomonadota > Gammaproteobacteria > Enterobacterales > Alteromonadaceae > Thalassotalea_H. The sequence goes on along the minus strand of JAQWHO010000090.1, from coordinate 7,065 downwards.
CAAACCGCCACTTAAAACCATCATCATCTTTAAAAGCTGAATTGGCGAATTTGATTTGTTGATAACCGACTAACAAAGCAAGTTGACTAATTTCAGTTGTTTGCCACTTTACACCGGCTAACCCGGTATATTTCTTTTTGTCTAACAATTTATTATGTTTAAACGATATATTATCAAAGCTAACATTAGTCGCGAAGTAAGACTGTCCAGATAATAAATAATCAAAAGATATATCGGCAAAGCTCTTTTGTTGATCTAATAAATAAGTCTCCTCACGGCGAGTTTGATATTTACTGTCAAATTGACCTAATTCAATTTTGACTTTTGCAACTGATTCTTTATTTCCAAATAAATAACCCACTGAAAAATCAAATATTTCAAGTTCATCACCTTTACTAAGTGAAGTAGCATTTCCTAAGCTCAGTCCCGTTCCACGCATTTCATGTAGATTTGCTAATGAAGCATTAACAAACAATGCTTTATTTTCAGCTAGTTTATATTGATAGCTTGGCGCTAAAGTAAAGTTTGTATGATCATCTCGAGAAAAATCCTGATATTTGCGGTGTTGGCTTTTGAAGTCAAAACTAAATAATTGTCTGTCAAATTGAGTTTGTATTTCAATCGTTGGAAATAATGCTAAATAAGCCGTTTTTTCTTCATCTTGACTAGCATATAAAAAGTTGTCTATCTGCCCAACTTCTGTATTCAAAGAGAGCTTAAAAACATTACCCGGCAAAGTGTTAAACTCATCTTTAGCTAATACTGAAGTACTATAAACGACTATAAATAAGATATAAAATAAGGATAAATTTAATGACATTATTTTCAATTTCATAACTAACAACAACCATATTCTGAATAATCTCATTGCACAGGATTTTGGCAAAGAAGACAAGCAATCAACAAAAATTAGTGAAATCATATTTGTCATTCATGTAAATACGAGATAAAAATATTGGTATTTAATAAACAGTATAGACTAGCAAAATTTTGATATTGTATTTTCGAAGAATAATTAATGAGAGATAGGCAAGAGTACCTTAGCTGATAAGCCCCCTTCTGTGCGGTTTGTCAGTAATATTCTACCACCGTGTGTATCAACAATTCGTTTAATAATGGCTAAACCTAAACCACTACCTTCTGTACCACGAGCTTTATCGCCTTGAGTAAAAGGTTGAAATAGTCGTTCAATATCAGCTTCAGGAATACCTGGGCCTGAGTCACATACAGCAAAATATGCAAAACGACCTGAAGCCTCCATACCTGTGTTAATTTCAATATCGCCATCGCTATAACGAATAGCATTTTGAATTAAATTAGCCACAACTCGCTTCATAGCAACATATCGCAAAGGAATTTTTACTAGTGGTTGGGCATTCAGCGTGATATTTCGATCAACAATAGACTCAGATTGTACTGACTCACTCAGCAAAACATTGAGGTCATCAAGCTCTGCTTTATCTTTACTGTCATGGCGAATGTAATCGATGAATTGATCGATGATGGTATTCATATCATCAATATCACCATCAATGCCTTCTTTAAGGAACTCATCTTGTTTCGACATCATTTCTGTCGCTAATCGAATACGAGTGAGTGGCGTTCTTAAATCATGGGATATACCTGCCATCAATAAATTTCGGTCATCTTCTAATTGTTTAATCCCTTTAGACATATGATTAAAAGCTTGTGTCACCGCGACTATTTCAGTAGTGCCACGTTCGGCCAATGGCTCAGGAAAGTCGCCACGTCCAACATCGTGCGCTGCCGATTGTAATGATTTTAAAGGGCGATTTAATTGGCGAACAAAAAGCCAACCACCGATAACGCTTAACGCACCAAGAATCATAAGTACGATAATTAGTGGGCTATAATTAGCTTCTTCTAAGCCTGTTAGCGGTATTTTCACCCAGTAATTAGGGGCTTGTGGCGGGCGTATCCAAAAAAGAAATTCATCACCTTGTGAAATACGAACTTCTGCAGGACCACCCAATAAATCTGTCATAATGGAAGAACGGAATTCAAAGTAGGTTGCATCAGCTAAACCTAGCGGCATAGCATCTTCTTCAGTATAAATACCAATCCCTGTTTCAAGATGAAAAGCTTTGGCCATGGCAGGTGTTAAGATAGGATCTTTCACATCTAAAAAAACCACGCGTACTTGTTTAGCTAACAACTGATCAACTTGATCTGATTGTGGTTGTACGATGTACACCATAATTGAGACCAATGATACGACTTGATTGATTAATAATAAGAAACCAATCAATAAAATTGTTTGCCCAAAAGCACTACGTGGCAATATTTTCATAAATGTTTATACGTTAGTTACGCTACCGCTTTTCCTTCAGGAACAAACACGTAGCCTAATCCCCACACCGTTTGAATATAACGAGGTTTAGCTGGGTCTTCTTCAAGCATTCTACGTAAACGCGATACTTGAACATCAATACTACGTTCTAAGGCAGAATAATCGCGACCTCGTGCTAAATTCATTAATTTATCACGAGAAAGTGGCTCTCTAGGGTGTGTAATCAATGCTTTTAATACGGCAAATTCGCCACTGGTTAAAGGCATATTAACATCACCTTTAAGCATTTCTCGAGTTGCAAGGTTTAATTGATAATCACCAAATTCTATGATGTTTTCTTCTTGCGAAGGTGCACCAGGAGCCTCTTGTACTCGTCTTCTTAAAACCGCTTTAATACGCGCAAGTAATTCACGCGGATTAAAAGGTTTTGGCATATAGTCATCGGCACCTAATTCTAATCCGATAATACGATCTACTTCGTCACCTTTTGCGGTTAACATAACAATAGGAATATCATTTGAACCTTGACGTAATCTGCGACAAATAGATAAACCATCTTCGCCAGGCAACATCAAATCTAGCACTAAAAGATGAAAGTTTTCACGTTCTAGTAAACGATCCATTTGTTCAGAGTTCGCAGCACTTCTAACAACAAACCCTTGCTCAACAAGATAACGTTCCAGCAATGCGCGCAAACGCATGTCATCATCTACAACCAATACTTTAGGTGTTTCGTGGCTCATATCTCACCTTTATTTTTCCATATGTTATTTTTTGACTTATCGCTACTATATGCTATTGACAGCAATTTTAACAAAATTACTATGTGTCAAAGCGACGGTATTTGTTACAAATTATTAACAGTATAGAATAACTAAGCCAAAGTATTATAAGAATAAATATAATACTTTAGTTATTTAATTATAATAGCAAGCCTATTCGATAAATAATCATTTCGTTATCTTTCATTTATCAAAAAAGACATCAATAAATAGTAATTTATTTATCTGCGCTAATTACGAAAAGTAAGGTAGAATGTTTGGATGAGAATCTGGATATATTTATTTAAAGCACCTAAACGTGTATTAAACATCAGCCGAAAACGCCAAATAACTAAGTTAAAGCGTCAGCTGATTCGTATCAAAATAGCACTCGCCCAAGAAAAAGTAGAAACGAAAGAAATGTTAAGTATCTACCGTCGCTACACTATTAAAAAAGCGACTCCCGAAGAGATGAACCAAGCAAATAAGCAGTTTGTTGATGTACTAAAAGGTCTTGGTATCGGAGTTTTTGCTGTTTTACCTTTTGCTCCAATTACTATCCCTATCGTTATAAAATTAGGTAAATGGGTGGGAGTTGATATTTTACCAAGCTCATTTAATGAAATTAGTACGAAGAAAGTTACAGTTATTTCAAATAACCAATCGCCTGATCAGTAACACACTGAGTGAAGCTTTTTTGACGTTCAGCTTTCGACAATCTTGATATGGCTTGCCTGACTAACTTTTGTTTAATCTTTCTATCTTCTTCAGGCAATTCTTTGAGTTGCTCATGAAAACAACCTATCAAACCAAAGTTTAAAGCCGTTTCAGAATTAGGTGATTCACCGTTCAAACATGCACTTAACTTTTCAGCCAGCTCATTTCTACTGATTTTTTTCATTAAGTCTGTCACTTGATAATTCCCTTCATCCGTTTTTCTGACTTGATTACAAGCAAAAAACATATCGGCGACAGCAACAATTGGAATTAACTTTTCATGCTGAAGGCTAAACTTATCTTGTAACCATTTTTTATGTTCAGAAGTCATTTCAGTCGCAAAAGAACAGTTAGCTATCAATAATAAGGAAAAAAACAGAAAAATATTTTTAATTAACATACTAACCATCCATTAAAGGTGATAAATCAAAAAATCTTAACAATAGTACTACGAAGAACATCATAGTAAAGTTATCTATTAAGATGAAGCAGTTTATGGAATGCGAAAACACTTATCATTAAAAAACGGAATGGTCAGCTTTCGTATCTTTGCTGTCGTTAGTTAGTGGTTGTTCTTTAGGTCAAAAGCTAGCCAATAGCAGACGTTAGCTTTTGAGTTAAAAACGGCAGATCAGAGATTCTAAAGCTTCATTTTTCACTTAAAAAATCACATCAATTCACAACTGAATTTATGCCTAAAACTTTTACATGGCGTTAGATCTAAAATCTCTAAAGCGGACATAAGAATTATTCAAATTTCAAACGAATTTAGAGTATTAATTCTAAGACAGAATCGCCCCCAAAGTGCCTAACAGCTATAAATTGATGCTAGATAAGTAAATAGGAGGCTGTTATGTGGCAATGTGTATATTTATAAAGAATACAGAACTTTTTAAAAACTGGTCTTGATAAGTTTTCACTCGTTATATTTATTTGATTTATTTGATTTATTTGATTTATTTGATTTATTTGATTTATTAGTATAAAAACAAATTAAGAAGATAAAAACATTTTTTCATAAGACAGAGATAATATGCGAACTCAATACGTACTGCTTAGCTTTCTATTTTTTTTGAGTGTTGGGGTAAATGCAGCACAAAAAAATGTTGCACCATTGTTCTCTTACGAAATAGGTATACATCTAAATGATTTTAATGATGATGGTTATTTTGATTTTAAATCAACTGAATCAGCCGATTATGACAGTTTCGGTTTAGGCTACGACCTAAGTGTCAATTATCATCTAGGCAATCATTTTAATGATAAGCCAATATTCAGCCCTATTTTTCTCTCTGTTGGGTGGTCAAACTTTGATGAGTATGAATCATCAATAAGCAGCGCTTGCAATGACCAAAATTGCGAAAAATTAACCAGTATTAAGCATGACGCGTTAATGTTTAATGTTCATTACGCTGTACTGCAAAACTCAATTGCCGATATAGATATTTACGTTGGAGTTTCTAAAGTTTTTGCTAAAGGTAAAATTAATGGTGACGGATGGGACAACAACGCCACAGGTGCCCAATTAGGTGCTAATTTCATGTTTATGCAAGACAGAGCTATAAAACCATTCTTGGGGTTTAGATTACACAGTTTTGAAATAGAACAAGGCAGTAATTCGGCCAGAACAATTGATATAAGTTTATTAATGGGTATTCGTTTTTAGCCCTCTTCCTACCTAATTTTACGAGTTTTTTTAAACAATGGAATCAAATATGCGAATCACACTACTTTTAAAGTCAGCCATGTTGATGGTCTTCTTATTCTTGGCTGGTTGTGATAATAACAAAGCCTCTATCCCTTCAGAAGTCGGTGATATACTGAGTGTTACTATCACTGCACCAATCGAGGCAAATGTTGGTGATGAGGTTAATTTAATAGCAACCGCTTCTGGAAATGTTGATATATCCCAAGTCACCTTTGTGTGGACAGATGAAAGTTCTGGCGATATAGGGCTTGTTTCGTCGAATAATACAGCGCATTTTACTGCACCGCCAAACATTGATATGGCGAGCATTAAAGTAACCGCTACTTATAATAATAGCAGTGCTTCAGATTCAGCTAATATTACCTTAGTTGAGCCCGTCATTCCTCCAACACTTAGTGTATCTATCACTGCACCTGCCGAGGCAATTATTGGAGATGAAGTTAACTTATTCGCAACGGCTTCCGGCGAAAACATTGATTTATCCCAGGTGACCTTTATTTGGGCAGATGAAAGTGCTAGCGATCTAGGGTTAACTTCGTCCAATGATACTGCAAACTTTATTGCACCATCAAACCTTGATGTAGCCAGTATTAAAGTAACGGCTACCTATAGTGAGATAAGTGCTTCAGATTCTGTTGATATTACCTTAGTTGAGCCCGTTATTCCTCCAACACTTAATGTGTCTATCACTGCACCAGACGAAGTAATTATCGGTGATGTGGTTAACTTAACAGCAACCGCTTCCGGTGAAAATATTGATATTTCTAAAGTCGCCTTTGTCTGGGCTGATGAAAGTGCTAGCGATATAGGGCTAGCTTCTTCGAATGATACTTCGCATTTCATTGCACCAAGTAACCTTGAGGTGGCAAGTATTAAAGTCACAGCGACATATGAAGAGATAAGTGCCTCAGACTCAGCCGACGTGCTGGTAGTGGATCCAATCGTCTCGCCTGTGTCAATTTATAACCTATCAATAACAGGCTCAACCGCTGCCAAAGAAAACGACACAGTTATAGTGAATGCCATTTTTACAAAAGACAGCATTGTTGATGTAAGTGCCTCATTATTATGGTCACAAACTGGCGGCCCTGATGTAGCATTTGTAGAGATTGAGGGTGAATTATCATTCAAGGCACCTATAGTGACCATAGATACAGAATTAGAGTTTACCGTGTACACAACCGATGTTGACGGTAATCCATTATCAAAACCGTGGTTGATCACTGTCGCCCCTTCAAGTATTAATTTCACTAATACAGTCAGTCCTAATGCAAAACAAGTTAATCCCGGTGATCGAGTGTCTTTGTCAAGCGTTGCTCAAACAACAGGCGGTGGCGAAATAACTTATCAATGGCAGCAAATTAATGGCACGGCAGTTACTCTGATTAATGAAACCAATAAAACGGCTGAATTTGTTGCGCCAAACCTAGCTGAAGTTTTAGTATTTAAAGTTACCGCAACAGACCCTGTTAGCGGTAAAAGCAGCACTCAAACACAAAAAATCAAGGTCAATGCACCCGCTATCATTGCTCAGCAAGGTGTCGACCATATTGTTTATAACGGTCATG
>JAQWHO010000089.1 GCA_029249355.1 Thalassotalea sp. | reverse complement strand
GGGTATTTTCGTGAATTTATGTTCCATAGCCTATTAGTTCAAAAAGGCTATGTTGTTATTGATATGGATTACCGTGCATCAAGAGGCTATGGGCGTGATTGGCGAACAGCTATTTATCGACACATGGGCAAACCTGAAGTTGAAGATATGCGAGATGGCGTTGAATGGTTAATAGAAAATGCGAATGTTGATCGTCGACGAATAGGTACTTATGGTGGTTCGTACGGTGGATTTTTAACGTTAATGTCTATGTTCACGCAACCTGATTTGTTTGAGTCTGGTGCCGCTATTCGCTTAGTGTCTGATTGGGCTTATTACAATCATGGTTATACATCGAATATTTTGAATACACCAAAAGATGACGATATTGCTTATGAGCGTAGTTCACCAATATATTTTGCTGAAGGTCTTGAAAAGTCGTTATTAATTAATGCACCTATGGTTGACGATAATGTGTTTTTTCAAGACTCAGTACGTTTGGTACAACGATTAATTGAACTCGAGAAGCAAGACTTTGAAACTGCTATTTATCCAGTAGAACCTCATGGTTTTGTTCAACCTAGTTCTTGGTTAGACGAATATCGCCGTATTTTTAAGTTATTCGAAAGTACGTTATAAAGACTATGTTATTAAAAATAATGTATAAAACGGTTATAAATTAACAACGCTATATAACAAAAATTTTCCATTAAATTCAACTTGATTCGATGTTAATACCATCAGCAAGTTGAATTTTTTTGTTTTATAGATAAATAAAGAGGAATTTAAAAGGATAATATTAAATAACGACAACTTCTATTTGTTTATCTTTTTGTTGTTCTATATACAGCTTTGCCAATTCAACGGAGCCAAATTGCATTTTTATTTGCTGATAAGCGCGAAATTTAGCGTGTGCTAATTTATGATCACTTGATTGAGCCAAGAATACCCATGTTTCAACCATGGAAAGCGGTAAGGATTTCATACATTGCTTCCTTGCAATAACAACTAAAACTGCTTGTATTATAGACCTATTTATACAATTTTGCTTAACTCTTTATATATTTTATTTTTAATTAATCTATATAAAGCTAATAACGTCCTCTCTATCTACTCGACTTATATTTTGTTTCAAATTGATAACAATTAATGTCTATATTTTTTCGAAAAATTTAGCCTGTTAATGCTTCATTCTGAATTTTTTATTTCAAAAATTTAATTGTTAGACAAATACGGCAGCAACGTACAGCCAGTATGGATAACTACTAAGTTCTTAGTACTAAAGGATTCGTTTATTTACTTCTTATTAACGTTTAAATGGGGGTTTTGTTAAAAATACTTTACAGGATAATGGTTTGTAACAATTTTTATTCATCAATTTAATGTTAATTATTTTAGTTACTACGTAATCTAGAAACCTCTACCTTAGGTTTGAATGAATAAATAAAAGGATAAATTGTTGTATTCAGACTCAATCAAAGGACTAGGTAGGATAACTATAAAAATATAAGAGGAAAATAAAATGATTAAACCTTCTCCAATTTCTAAAGCAATTAAATTTGCTTTAGTTGCTAGTGTATCTGCTTCTTTTTTATCGACACCTACTTTTGCTGAAGAAGCCGCAGAAGAGGAAGTAGAAAGAATTGCGGTAACTGGTTCACGCATTAAAAAAGCAGAGTTTTCAAACGCAGCACCTATTCATGTCATTAAAGCAGAAGACGCTTTAAAGTCAGGTATTAGAACCGTTGCCGAATTATTACAAAACACATCAATGGCCAATGGTCAGCAGTTTGATGCATCTTTTAACTCAAACTCTGGTAATTCTAATGCTTCTGAGCCACCACCAAGTGGTGGCGTCGGTTCTTCAAATGTCGGGCTTCGCGGCTTAGGTGCTGAACGTACGTTAATTTTAATTAATGGTCGTCGCCTTGGTGCATCAGGTGTACGTGGTGCACCATCACAGCCAGATTTAAGCTTGTTACCAGTAAATATGGTTGAGCGTGTTGAAGTTATTACTGAAGGCGCGTCATCTATTTATGGTGCAGATGCTGTTGCCGGTGTTATTAACGTTATATTAAAAGAAAGTTATGATGGCTTTGAAGTGTCAGGCGCTGTTTCTGATACCGCAGCAGGCGGAGGAAGTGAAAAAGATTTCTCGTTTATTACAGGTTTTGAAGGTGAAAAAGCGAAGTTTGCTTTCTCAGCATCATATTACGAGCGAGACCGAGTAGCTGTAAAAGATCGAACAGACTGTATTCGTAAAATATTTGAAGAACAATCGGGTAAGAAAACATCGGTTTGCACCAGCCGTTTCTGGGATAACACCATGTTAGATTTAACCGGATCTGTTACTGCGGGTGTTACTGATGATATCGCCATTTTTTACACGCCAGGTCAAACCGATATTGGTTATATGGACTTTAGTTCAGCATACGGTTTACCCGTTCCGAGTGATCCTAATGTTGCCGTAACCAGTGCTAACCAACGAAATCGTCGAATATTTTCTCCATTACATAGCGATGGTGTTGATCGTATGCAGGCTGATTTAGTACAGCCTGTAACACGTTTTTCTGTTGCCGCTAACGGTTCTTATATGCCAGATTTCTGGGGCGGAGATGAAGAAATATTCTATGAAGCTTATTATTTCCATCGCCATTTAACGAGTTTAGCTTCTGCTGAACAAATATATCCTACTATTCCAGGGATGATCCCGCATGAAAATGAACAGGGCAACTTGATTTTAGATGCCGATGGTAACTTAGACTTAGTACAGAATCCGCTGAGTCCATTTCCTGTTGATGTATCAAATATCATTACTTTGGAAGACTTACCTCAAAAGCGTGAAGTAGAATTAAACCACTTTAGGTTTGTGACTGGTTTACGTGGTGACTTTACTAGCGAGAGCTTATCTAGAAAAGGTTGGACGTATGAGTTGTTCGCTTCTTACGATCGCGGTGTAGGTGAACAAACACAACCGGTTATGAATGAAACTAATTTAGCGTTAACCTTAGGTACGTTAAGACTAGACAGTAATGGTAATGCTATTTGTGGCATTGATGCACCAGCCGGTCTTGGTTTTATTACGTCGAACGAATGTGTGCCGGTAAATTTTTTAGCGCCGTCAATATTTAGTGGTGGTTCATATGGTGGTGGTACGTTTGCAACACAAGCTGAAAAAGACTTCCTGATTGGCACGCGAATAAATACAACGACGGTTGAACAAATCATGGCTTCAGCATTTGCTACCGGCGATTTATTTGATTTTGAAAACGGTGGGGTAGTAACAGCGGCAATTGGTGCTGAATTTAGACGTGATCGAATTAAATCTGCTGGCGATATGTTAGGTGCTACTGGTTTAGTTGCTGCAGAAAACCCATTGACTGAAGGAGCTACAATCGGCTCTCGTGATGTGTCAGATGTCTTTGCTGAAATATCTATGCCGATTGCTGTTGATCAAAGTTGGGCAGAATTATTTGAAGTGGAAGCGGCTGTTCGTTATACCGATGAAGAAAATTTCGGTAGTGAATTAACCAATCGTGCTCGTGTCACGTATAAGCCAACAGAGTCATTATTGTTCAGTACTTCATACGGCACGTCATTTAGAGCGCCAAATTTACGTGAGCAATTTCTTGCTAATCAATTTGGTGGTGTAAGTGGTTCTGCAGATCCATGTTCAGTTCCTGAAGCTTTGCAAACGAATAGTGCCTATGACCCAACTAAAGAAAATAGATCACAAACTATTTTAGATAATTGTACAGCTCAAGGTGCTGATTTTACTCAAATTGGTTTAAGTGGTGTTCCAACGATTCCAACTTCTTCAAGTGGTAATGCTGAAGATTTAAAACCTGAAACGTCTGAAAACGTGACCGCTTCATTTAAATGGACGCCAACGTTTGAAGGGGATTATGAGTTTGATCTAGGGATTACATACTGGAGTTTAGAAGTTAAAGACACTATTCGAACGGTCAGTGCGGCAACTATTTTAAAACGCTGTTTTGATGCGCCTAATATGGACAGTCCATTCTGTCCACGTATTCGACGTGATAGCGGTAATGCTGCGGTAATTAACTTTCCTAATTTAGTGGATACTTCATTTTTAAATATTGGTGAAGAAACGTCGAAAGGTGTTGATGTTAATACCCATTTTGCAATGGGCTTAGGTGATGTATTTGGTATGCCTGTACAAATGATATGGACAAACCAATATACGTTGCAAACAGAGCGTGATTTAACCATATTTGAAGGCGAGGAAACCGAAGATTTACTAAAAGACTTTGGTACCCCAGAGCATCGTTTACTTTCAACGTTTAACTTTGTCAGTGGCGATTGGAACTTAATGTTAATGGCAAATTACTTTTCTGAAACACATGCTGCAGATGATGTGCGTGATACAGCAAATTGTGACAACTTCATTATTAATGAAGAGTTGGTGGGGAAACCATTAACCGTTCCTGTTTGTTCTGCTGATGCGGCTGTATATGTAAATACTTCATTATCTTACAGTGCAGATGATTTTGCGGTAACTTTTGGTATTACTAACTTGTTTGATAAAGCACCAGAAATGATCGATATTTCAGCGGGTTCAAACCGTGGTAATATGGTGACATCATCAGGTTATGACTTACTAGGTAGAGGTTACTTTTTAAATGCTTCTTACCGTTTTTAAGGTGAAAAATCTATTTTAATAAACTCATACATAGAGTTTGAATTAGTAGTTAAATAACCAAAGGCTTAGTGATAACTAAGCCTTTTTTATTGCCGATAAAACTAATTAGCAGAAAAGTGATCTATTCGATTTATTGTTGTATGTTGCTAGAGTATGTTGATAGCTTAAGAACATCATTTTGAGTGATTTAAATAAGAGGTAAGTATATATCGATTATTGCTTCAGACTCTGCCACTTCAGGGAACATTTTTATACGTTCTAAAATACAAGGAAAATCCCTTAACGTTTCACCGCTTTGAGGTAACCACTCTCCGTACAGTAAATTAAAACTTTTATTTAAAAATTGATCAGAACCAATGTGACGATATTTTGCACATCGGCCTGCGGGTATGAGTTGATTAACAACATAAAATTCATTTTCTTCAACATCGGCTTTCGTTTGTGCACCTATATCAAAACGAAATTCGTCTTCATTG
>JAQWHO010000088.1 GCA_029249355.1 Thalassotalea sp. | reverse complement strand
AAATGACAATCACTGAAGGTGGACAATTGTCAGACAGTAAATTTTATTCTGCGGTTATGCGATCTCATGCCCGTTTTACTTATACAAAAGTCGCCGCTATTTTAGGGGATGCTGAAACCACCGGAGATGAAGAGTTACGGAGCCAATACCAAGCATTAGTACCTGATTTAGAAAACCTAAATGAAATGTATAAGGTATTAACGAGCGCACGCTCTCAACGTGGTGCTATAGCGTTTGAGTCAGAAGAATCTCGCTTTATATTTAATGCAGATAAAAAAATAGAATCGATTGTGCCTTTAGTACGCAATGACGCGCATAAGATTATTGAAGAATGTATGATCTTAGCAAATATTGCGACGGCAAAATTTGTAGAAACACATAAGATGCCAGGGCTATTTCGTGTTCATGATAAGCCTAGCGATGATAAATATAATAACTTTGTCACTTATTTAGCTGAATTAGGACTAAGTCTTGGTACTAAACGAGAGGGTGATGAAGGACCTACTCCTGCAGACTACAGTGCTATTCTTGCGCAAGTAAAAGGCCGACCTGATCAAGAACTTATTCAAACTATGTTATTGCGCTCAATGCGCCAAGCAGTTTATCAAAGTGACAATTTAGGACATTTTGGTTTAGCGTTAGAGTCTTATAGTCATTTTACTTCTCCTATTCGTCGTTATCCTGATTTAGTGATTCATCGGGTCATTAAAGCAATCCTTGAAAAACAAGAGAACAACCCTGCAAATGAAGGGTGTTATGGATACGCAGAAGAGGCGATGGTTGAGCTTGGTGAACATTGTTCGATGACAGAACGCCGAGCAGATGATGCAACGCGTGATGTTGCTGATTGGCTTAAATGTGAATTTATGCAAGATCATGTCGGCGATACTTTCAAAGGTGTTATTTCAACAGTCACAAATTTTGGTTTGTTTGTTCGATTGGCTGATTTACATATAGAAGGCTTAGTTCATATCACCTCATTAGGTCGAGATTTTTATCATTTTGATGACGTGCGGATGTGTTTAACAGGTGAAAAGTCGGGTAATAAATTTCACGTTGGTGATGTTGTCGAAGTTCAAGTTGCAGCAGTAAATTTAGATGAAAAGAAAATTGATCTGGTTTTATCGGGTGATAATGCAGTGATTAGCCGTGCTAAGCCTATAACTAAATCAAGTGGTAAGTCAGCTAAATCTACGAGCCAAACAGGTGAGCGTAAGTCGAATAATACGAAACCTCGGAGCTTTAAAAGTAATCAATCAGAAAAAAGTAAGCCAAAAGGTAAAGCTAAAAAAACAAAGGGCGCTAAAGATAAACCTGAAAAGTCAAAAGCTGCGAAACGTAAAGCAAGAAAAAAACGCCCAGGTAAAAATGCCCGAAAAGCGAGCACCTAAACCTTTAGCTTTATTTGTTGTCACCTAAACAACAGCTTTGATCTAGCAGTATTATAAAATCGTATTTTAATTAAAAGAGTTTTAGAGAAGAAACATGGCAAAAAATGATGAAGTAGTTTTTGGTATTCATGCGGTTAACGAATTAATAAAACGTTCACCAGAACGTTTTATCGAACTATTTTTGTTAAAAGGGCGTGATGATGATCGATTCATGCCAATCATTAATTTATCACGAAAATACGGCATACCTGCTCAAATGGTTAATCGTAAAGTACTGGATGATAAATCAGAAGGTGAACAACACCAAGGCGTTGTTGCGCGTGTTCAGCAAGGTAAAACTTATACCGAAGCGGATTTAGATACCATTATTGAAACAGCTGAAAAGCAAAATATCCCCCCTTTTTTGTTAATTCTTGATGGTGTTACTGACCCGCATAACCTAGGCGCCTGTTTACGTAATGCCGATGCCGCAGGTGTTCAAGCTATTATTGTGCCTAAAGATAATGCAGCAAGGTTGACTGGCACAGTGCGAAAGGTAGCGGTAGGTGCGGCAGAAACTGTTCCGTTAGTGCAAGTGACCAACCTTGCAAGAACCATGAAGCAATTACAGCAAATGGGTGTTTGGATTATTGGCACGGCAGGTGAAACAGATACTTGTTTGTACGACGTTAAATTATCTGGGCCAATGGCTTTAGTGATGGGAGCAGAAGGAAAAGGCATGCGTCGACTAACACGTGAAAACTGTGATCAACTCATAAAATTGCCAATGGCTGGAAGTGTTTCTAGTTTGAATGTTTCAGTAGCAACAGGTATTTGTTTATTTGAAATAGTTCGTCAACGTCTAATATAACCTGAAGGTAAATATACTGTTATTGTCTTGTTAATAAGCAAAATGAAAGTAGATAAATTATTATTTTAGATTTCATTTAAGGGAAAAGTTGACTAACCTAGGTCATGAAAAGTTACACAAAAATACGAATTATAATTAAAAAGTAGTGATGCTGTAATCACGGATTTCAACTTTCAGGGATGCCATAGTACTGATTGTGATACCTATTAAAATGCTTAATAAAAACTTTATCCTCATGTGTTTATTCAAGAGTATATTTATATGCTTTAGCATTAACGCATTTGCCGACGTTGAAAAACAGCAAACGATAAACTTAGCGGTATCAAACGCTACTTCTGGGCCAACATCACAATTAGGTATTCGCTTAAATCAAGGTGCGAATGCTTATTTCAATCGTATAAATAATGAAGGTGGAATAGCAGGTCGAGTCATTAAGCTAGAACATTTAGACGATGGTTACGAACCTTTTAAAACCTTAAAAAATACTCAGAAATTTTTAGCGAGAAATGACATTTTCGCTTTTTTTAATTATGTCGGTACTCCTACATCTCACGCTATTATAGAATTGATAAGTAATAGCGAAACACCTTTTTTGATGCCATTTACTGGCGCTGAATTTTTACGCACACCAATTATCGATAATGTTTATCATTTACGGGCAAGTTATTATCAAGAAGCTGAACAACAAATTAATTATTTAGTGGATTCTAAAAAAATTACCAATATTGGTTTATTAGTTCAAGCCGATGAATTTGGTACTTCTGTAGAAAAAGGTTACTTAATGGCATGGAAGGATAGAGGGCTTAAACCTACAGTAACCACTCGGTATCGCCGAAATACTAAAGATGTTGAATTAGCGCTAAGCATCCTTAAAGCAAAAGACGTACAAGCCG
>JAQWHO010000087.1 GCA_029249355.1 Thalassotalea sp. | reverse complement strand
TAAAGCGATTTTACCTTCTACGAATATGAGACCATTTTATGGCCAAATTTAGCATTTAGTGATGATTTTTCACCGGCATCTTTGAGCTTACACGAAAACCCCAGACATGTAGTGAACTTTGGTTGATATTTCCTCTGACATGATTATGACTTTACAAAAGCTAACGCCAACTATTGGCTAAAAGTTGACCTAAAGAACTACCAATCGCTAAATTCTGCAATCTGCACAAAGTGAACATTATACAAGTCTTATTTTTTCTGCTAAAAACCTTAGCTGCACATATTTACATTTTGCTCACAGATTAAATGATTAATTAATATCACGGATAAGTTTTCTTTTTTAACCGCTTCATCAAACCATGCTTGAGGGGTTTCACATTTTAAGAAGGAAAGTATTGGTGCTAATAATTTTTAAGTCGACATTGGCAAAAATTCTTCACTATAAACCTTTATAATAAAGAATTTTATCAGCACCGTGATTATTTTTTAAGAAAGTGAGTTATTCTTAATTCACGATAAAAATGAACAATATGCATATTTTGTAAAAAAACCTTATTGAATAAAGCTCAATAAGGTTTTTCAATGATACAACTGAAGTTATCAAAGGTATTTTTCGAGGAAAGTTGCCAGCTCTCTATAAAATAAAACCTTATTAGATACTTTACTAATTGAATGACCTTCATCGGCAAAACGCATGTATTTTACCGGCACGTTGTTTTCACGAAGCGCCTGCACCATTGAGTCGGACTCAAGCACAGGATCACGTGGATCATTTACCCCATGTTGAAAAAACATAGGTGATTCAATTTTTTTCACTGTGTTTATCGGTGAATTATTGGAATAAAAGCTCTGCCATTTTTCTTCGCGAATGTCACCATATTCAATTAAGTCCGACGCTTTCAAACCCGGCGACGCTGTTTCGAGTGCACGAACCCAGTCAGCGACACCAACAAAAGAGGCGCCAGCTTTAAATACTTTTGGATAAGCCCCCATCACAGCATTTACCATATAACCACCGTAAGACCCGCCCATAACAGCTGCACGGTCTGCATCAACTTGACCGTTTTGCTTTAACCAAGCAATAGCATCAACTAAGTCAGTAACGCTATCGAGTCGTTTAGTTTGATTGTCTAATCGGGTAAAAGTTTTGCCAAACCCTGTTGATCCACGCACATTAATATCTAATACAGCAATCCCTTTTCCTAATAGATATTGTGTTAGCGGTTGCCAGTTTGGTTTCGCCTGACTTGTCGGTCCACCATGTACATCGACCACTAGTGGTGGTAACAAACCTTTTGTAATAGAAGTAGGTAAGTAAAGTAGCCCCTGAAAGCTGACACCGTCACGTGCTTTAAAGTTTATAACTTTTGGCTCTATCATTTCGTGTGCATTAATACCCGCCATATCGGGTGTTTTTAGCGTGGTGGGCTTCAACGATTTTAGATTCACTAAATAGATTGTCCCCGGTGAATAATAACTTGAGACCAAAACAGACATTATTTCGCTGTTACCGCTACAAGACAAACTATACACACCTTTGTGTAGTGAGACTTTTTGTGTGTTTTTACTGGCTAAATCCATTACATTAAGCTGATCATAACCATTGTCATTCACTACCCAAACTAAATATTTATCTTGATTACAGAGTTTAACTTTTTCAAGGTTAAGTTGATGCTCAGCAACAATATTCGTTTGACCGCTTTTTATGTTGTGATACATCACCTTGTTCATTTCGGTGTTTATATTTGACGAGAAATAGAAGCCACTGCCGCTTTTACTCCAAGAAAACGAATTGATATCAGCAGAAATGTCAGGCTTAAAAATAACTTTTGCTTCGCGATTATCACTGTTAAGCAAATAGAGATTATTAGCGTCTTCTCCACGCACTTCTGTCATGAGTAATTGGTTGGTGTTGGGTTGCCAGCTAGAAGGGTAAAAGCCAAATTCGGCCTGATAAATCATCTTGGAAGTCTGTGTTTCGAAATCATAGAGATAGAGATCAAAGTCACGACCATTACGTTCTGTCGACGCATAACTGAAACGTTTGCCATCAATATCAAATGCGCCAAATGAACGATAAGCATTAGAATGAGACAACACCACCTTTTCGGTTCTACCATCGGTAGTAATAAGGTAATACGCAGGTCGTTCATCACCATTATTGTCCGCTGAGTACAAAATTTGTTTACCATCAGGGTGCCAATAATAACTGTTTACGCCATTGCCAAACGTCAACTGTTGCGATTGACCACCGCGAGTTGACATTACCCATACTTGCTTTCTACCAGTAACATCACTGATATATGCTAAATGAGAAGCATCGTTATTTAATTTCGCAGATCTTGGACCACGAGCAAGCAAAAAACGAGAAATATCAATAGGCCTGTCACTTGCCATACCAATTGAAACACTGGAAGCTTTTGGATTGTCTTCTGGAAAAGGCCATTTGTCATTATCGGCCGCCATCGTGATACTTGAAAAACTCAGTAATACTATTGCTTTTATTATTTTAATAATTAGTTTTATAATTTTATTCGTTTGAAAAGTTTAGACAATTATTGGGGATTCACAAAGTATAGAATAAAGACCGCTGTATCTGTTAATACCAAAATTTAGTTATCTTAATTATGGTCACTGCAGCTTTAATTGCTGATATGCGGTAACATAGTTTGGCATTCTTTTATAACCCAAAGAATCACTTCAATAATATGACCTTTAATTAATAAGTAAGATATTGAATAAAAAAATAAAGTAAAAAAATTATTATACTTATACTAGTATGAATAATATGAAATCAAGAATCCTCACTTATTGTTTATTAATAGCAACATTTCTATGTGGCTCTTCTGTCTTTTCTGAAGAACAATCGCAACCACCAGCTAATATAATAAATGTAGTCGCACTCGAAAATAACTTACCTTTCAGTTTTGCTTTACCTGACGGCACTCCCTCCGGTCTTTATGTTGAATTTTGGCAACTTTGGTCGAAAACAAACAATATTCCAATAAAGTTTACATTGGTTTCACTTGAAAAAGGCTTGCAATTAATAAAGCAAAAAAACAGCTTGCATGCGGGACTTTTTCGAAATGAAGAACGTGAAGAGTGGGCCGACTTTTCATTGCCCATTCATAATGTACAAACTGGTATTATTTATAATAGAGCAATCAATAAAGCAGCTCAACTTAACGACCTGAAAAATATAAAAATTTCTACTCAGCACTTAAGTTTTCAAGAGTCCTATGTGCAAGAACATTTCACGAATGCAGAACACGTAAGCCATAATAATTTTGATGAAGCAATCAGCCAATTATTAAACAAAAATATTCAAGGTATTATTGCTGAATTACCAAACGCTCATGCGCACATAGCAAAAAATGGAATGAGCGGCGTATTTGTTATTTCAGATGAAGTCATTCTTTCAAATAACGTATCTGCCATGATTGCCAAAGGGCAGCCTAAATTATTAGCACAAATTAATGTAGGAATAGAAAACATTCCCGTTGACCAAATTATCGCCTTAGAAAAACAATGGTTACCTACTTTGAAACCGTTTTTTGAAAGCTCAAATGCCACCTCAATATTAACCCCCGAAGAAATTAGCTGGATATCACAATATAAACCTTTTAGCTTAGGGATTGATCCGCAATGGGCTCCTTTTGAATTTTATGATAAAAGCGGTAATTTTAGTGGTATCACCGCCGACTATATAAAGCATGTAGAACAACAACTGAATACTAGTTTAATACCAAAAGAAGGCATGACTTGGGGGGAAGCTTTAACGGAGCTAAAACTAGGCAATATTGATGTCATGTCAGCCGTTTTTTATAGTGAAGAAAGAGCTAAAGAACTCAACTTTACTGACCCATATTTCGAAATATCTTTAGTGCTTGTTAGCAAAGTAAATGCTTATTATGCCGAAAGTTTAACCTCACTCAACGGGAAGACGCTCGGTGTCATTAAAGATTACATCTACGACGAACTTATTCAGCAAGACTACCCTAATATCAATCTAGTTGGCGTTAATTCAGTAGAAGACGGGCTTAGGCAAGTACAGGCTGGAAAAGTTGATGCCTTTGTTGATTCTATTGCTGCTATTAATTATGAAATAAATAAAAGTAAAATAAACGATATTATTATTACTGCCTTCACTCCATATAAACTTGAATTATCAATGGTAGTACGCAAAGGGCTTGAGCCGTTAATCCCCATTTTAAATAAAACCTTTGCAGCCATGAGCGAAAAGCAACATTCTACCATTGCCAATAATTGGTTATCGGTGCATGTTCAGTCTGGTACTTCGTTAACAACTATTATTCTTTGGACATTCCCCATAGCGTCTGTATTGTTATTTATTATTGTGATGTTTTATCGCATGAATCAAAGACTGAAATTAGAAATTAAAGCCGGTCATATTAAAGACAAAAAACGTATAGCCGCACAAAAAGATTTAGCGGCGCAGAAAAAAGCCATGGACGAACATTCGCTCGTTTCAGTTACCGATACAAAAGGAAATATTACTTACGCCAACGATAAATTTTGTGCTGTTAGCGGATATAGCCAAGCAGAACTCATTGGTGAAAATCATCGTATTCTTAGTTCGAATAGTCAGCCTAAAAGCTATTGGCGAGATATGTACAGAGTAGTTTCAAAAGGAGGCGTTTGGAACGACGAAATATGTAACAAAACCAAAGACGGTCAACTTTTTTGGGAAGACACAACGATTGTACCTTATTACAATAATGACAATAAACTCGGTGGCTATATTTCTATTCGTACCGATATCAGTCATCAAAAGGATATTATTTCACGTTTATCGGAAGCCAAAAAGCAAGCAGATGTTGCCAATGAATCTAAAAATGATTTTTTAGCAAACATGAGTCACGAAATCCGTACGCCCATGAATGGGGTTATAGGTATGACAAACCTGTTATTAGACACAGCGTTAAATAAAGAACAGAAAAGCTTCGCCACGACAGTAAAGTATAGTGCAGAGTCATTATTAATCATCATCAACGACATTCTGGATTACTCGAAAATTGAAGCAGGTATGTTAGACCTTGAATCTATCGAATTTGATTTAGGAGAGCTTTTACATGAACTCGCGAACAGCATTGCGATACAGGCTCATAAAAAGGGTTTAGAACTTATTTGTCCCGCCAATGTAATGCCGAAAAAATCATACATTGCTGATCCTGGGCGTATTAAACAAATATTGAATAACTTGATTGGCAATGCAATCAAGTTCACAGAAAACGGTGAAGTTTCTGTATTTTGTAATGTTCTTGAACAAAGCGATGAACGAACAAAACTTATTTTCGAAATTAAAGATACCGGAATAGGTCTAAATGATGAAAAACAAAGCAACCTCTTTGAAAGGTTTAGTCAAGCAGACAGTTCAACTACGCGTAAATTTGGTGGCACCGGTTTAGGCCTGACAATTAGTAAGCAGTTAGTCGAAATGATGGATGGTGAAATAGGCGTTCGAAGCATTGAAGGAGAAGGCTCAACATTCTGGTTCACCATCAATATAAAAAATGCCCAAGACTCTATCCCTCAAGTTGCTTTAGATAATTTAAAAAATCAAAAAATATTGGTTGTTGATGACAATTCCACAAATAGGATACTGTTAGAGCAATTACTAATAAAATGGCAAGCAGAAAGTACGGTAGTTGAAAGTGGTGAAATTGCTTTAGAAAAACTAATAGAAGCAGCCGAACAAGGTACCCCTTATCATATAGCCATTTTGGATATGCAAACGCCGCATATGGACGGTATTCAATTAGGAACGGCTATAAAGAGTAATAACCTCTTATCTTCTACCCGTTTAGTCATGTTAACTTCTCAAGGACAACGTGGTGATACCGAGAAGATGAAATCATTGGGTTTTAACGGTTATCTTAATAAGCCTGTAGATCAATCTATTCTTTATAATACTTTATTAAAAATAGCAGGCGTCAGCACTGAAGAAAAAGAATTAACAACGAGTTTAAGTGCTCACAAAGTTCCACAATTTAAAGCCAGAGTCTTAGTAGTAGAAGACAATGCGATTAATCAAAAAGTAGCAAAAGGTTTATTGACAAAATTTGGTGTTGAGGTAGATATAGCTGCTAATGGGCAAGAAGCACTAGATTCATTAAGCAACACCCTTTTTGATATGGTGTTTATGGACTGTCAAATGCCTGTAATGGATGGTTATGAAGCGACTAAATTAATTCGCCAAAAAGAATCTAAAGTATTAAATAACAAAGTGCCAATCGTTGCCATGACAGCAAACTCTATGCAAGGTGATCAAGATAAATGTATCTCTGTCGGCATGGACGACTTTATATCCAAACCAATTAACCCAAATAAAGTACAAGAAGCATTAAACCGCTGGTTGAATTAACTTTTGATTAAGCACAAAGTTTAAATAGCGATAAGGTCATACTCGTTTAATCAAAAAAAGAGCGCAAATGCGCTCTTTTTAATTTACTAGTATTTCTTCGCTAGATTATTTAGTTTCACCTGGTACAGGGAAACCACGTTTCTTAAGAATATACTTAACTTCAGGGTCACGACCTCTGAATTTACGATACGCTTCTTTACGATCAGTTTCATTACCGGTAGCAAGTATCACCGAACGAAAACGCTCTGCTGTTTCTTTATCCCACACATTGCCAGCTTCTTCAAAAGCAGCCCATGTATCTGCATCCATAGTTTCCGACCATAAATAGCTATAGTAACCTGCTGAATATGAATCAGATGAAAACAAGTGATTAAAATGAGGCAAACGATGACGCATAACAATTTCTTTTGGCATATCGATTTTATTTAACGTTTCACGCTCAAATGCATCTGGGTCTGTAACAGGTGTTTCTCGGTTATGCAGCATCATGTCAACAATCGCAGAAGATAAATATTCAACCGTCGAAAATCCTTCATTAAAGGTTTTCGATTTATTGATTTTATCAACCAATGCCTGTGGCATAGGCTCGCCAGTTTCAGCATGTTTCGCATAATTATCTAAAATATAACGCGTTAACAACCAGTTTTCATTTACCTGACTTGGATATTCCACAAAATCTCGCGGAGTCCCCGCTAAACCAGGGTAAGTAATGTCATAGTTAAGAAAGTGTAACGCATGACCAAATTCATGAAATAAAGTTGACGCATCATCAAGGCTAATTAGCGTTGGTTGGCCGTCTCCACCTTTAACAAAGTTATTGTTGTTTGATGCTAAAACATAACGATTTTTACCACCTAAATCATGTTGACTACGATAAGTCGTCATCCAAGCACCAGAGCGTTTACCTTCTCGGGCAAAGTTATCAAGATAAAATAAGCCGATTACTTTATCGCCGCGCTTAACTTCAAAAGTACGAACTTCTGGATCAAATACTGGCACAGTACCAGTGTTCTCATTGAACTCCATACCATAAAGCTTTCCGCCTGCATCAAACATAGCATCAACCATATTATCAAGCTTGAAATATGGTTTGATCTCAGCTTCATCTAGGTCATATTTCGCTTTACGTACTTTTTCAGAATAAAAGCGGTAATCCCATGGTGCTATGATAATTTTCGCACCCTCAGCATCAGCTACGGCTTGCATATCAGCTACTTCTTCTTTTACACGTCCAATAGCTGCAGGCCAAACCTTCATCATTAATTCCATAGCAGCTTCTGGCTCTTTTGCCATAGTGTCTGCCATACGGTAATGAGCGTGAGTTTTAAAGCCTAATACTTTAGCGCGATCAGCTCGTAATTTTAGAATTTTAGCAATGGTGGCATTAGTATCGTTTGCATCGCCGTTATCACCACGATTGATGTAAGCGTTATAAACGATTTCACGCAAGTCACGTCGAGTAGAGTTTTGCAAGAAAGGCTGCATTACTGAACGAGTATTTTTAAGCGCCCAACCTTTTTTCTCTTGTGCTTCGGCAGCTCCTTTAATAGACGCAACAAAACTAGCAGGTAATCCAGCTAAGTCAGCTTTATCGGTTAAATAAATATAGGTTTCTTCATCAGCAAGTACCTTGTTAGAAAACTCATTAAAAGCCTTTGCTAACTCAGTGTTTAATGCGATAAGTTTTTCTTTGTCTTCACCTTTTAATAAAGCACCATTACGAACAAGTTGTTCATAATTGCGTTCAACTAAACGTAACTGCTGTGCGTTTAAGTTTGCAGACATTCTATTTTCATAAACGGTTTTCGTCTTTTCGAGCAATTTAGGATCAAGTGTTAGCTCGTTAAAGAAAGCAGAAACTTTTGGCATCCACTCGCCTTGAATTTTACGGACTTCAGCATTTGATAAATTACTTGAGTGAACCCCCCAAATAGAGAAAACTTCATCAGCGGCATTACCAGCTAGCTCCATTGGCAGTGTGAAATTCTCAAAAGTCGCTGGCGCAGGATTATCGCGAACCGCATTAATGTCTGACTTAACTCTGTCCATCACTACTTGAAAAGCGTTAGGGAAATCAGCAACCTTCACTTCATTCCAAGCAGGAACTCCATCATAAGGTCCTTTCCAAGTTTGCAATATACTGTTGTTTTTTTCTTGCATTGCACTGACTTCACTAACTTTTTCTATCGCCATTTTTTTACCATGATCGTCAGCCATTGCCGGTGTAGCAGCTACACCCAACATTGCAGCGCTAGACACACTAAGCAATAATTTACGGGTTATAATGTTGAATCGCATCGATACCTCTATATATAGTTTGACCCAAATTTAGGCCGTAAAAAAGCGCCTTTGGCGCAATCTCTATAATTCAAGAATAAACGATGCCAACCATCGATACAATATGCCTTAATCGCTATAGATGTATCCAAACATTTCAGTTTGTTATCAGAAAGTAAACATTTATGAACAACTTTATGCTATTCGCAGGCATTTCGAAATAGTTTCATAAAATGGCTGTTTATATTGGAAAGCAACTTACTTCACGATCAGATTAAAGTCACTATTTTATTAACGTTATTACCTTATTAAACCCAATGCTATCAAATGTCATAATTTAGCCACAATTGCACATAAAATTGCCCGAATTCTCCCCTAAAAAAACCTTTATTTATTGCTTTAATAACTTCATTGCAAAGTATCGGAGAATTCAGGTGTTCAACTCATACAAAAAAATACAATTCATTGACTATCAAGACTCATATTATTATCAACAAAAACGTAAAAAACAGCGCAAAAAATGGTTGAAGTTGATATTACTTACAATAGTTAGTTTTCTTCTAATGGTAGCTATTCTTCCTCTTGCACAAAGCCAAAATATAAATCATCAACAGAACGCTTTTACATCAAGCTATACCGAAAACAATACGAGCGTTAAGCATATTGAAAATACGTTAATTTATGGTCCACAGTTAAGGTTTAGTCATCCTGATATTAATCATCAAAACAAGATCAACCGTATCGCACTTCCTATTGATGTTAATGCAAGCATAGAAATAAGTGGGCTCATTGCCTACACCAAAATAAAACAAGTTTTCAATAACCCTTACGACATTGAATTAGAAGGTAAATATCAATTCCCCCTACCTGAAAATTCCGCTATAAAACATTTGACCATCAAGGTTGGTGATAAAGAAATCATTGGCAAAATAATGGAAAAAAAAGCCGCTAAAGTTGCATATCAAAAAGCCAAGAATCAAAGAAGAAAAGCCAGTTTAGTACAGCAACAACGCGCTAATTTATTTACAAATAATATCGCTAATATCCCAGCCAATTCAACCGTGGTAGTTACCCTTACCTTTATCATGCCTGTCAATTTTTCTAACAATGAATTAAATATCAACTTACCTCTAGCAATGACTACAAGGTATCAACCAGCACATTATCAGCAATCTCCAGCTGAAATAACCGACTTACCAAGCAACAATGCCAATAAAAACGCTTCTAATTTAGATAATTTGAATGAATATAAATTAACGACTCCTTCGTCGAATTGGAATGTCGCAAACAACAAAGCTTTATCGACAAGCCAAGCGAGCATTGATATTAAGCTAGATTCCGGAGTGCATATTTCATCTATACGTAGCGCCAGTCATAAAGTTATTACTAAACAGCTTACTACCGAACAAATTAATACTGAAAAAATGAATAACCAGCAATCGCAATATTTAATCTCTTTATCTAGAACGCAAACTATCGCTAATAAAAACTTTAATTTAACTTGGCAACTTGAGCCAAGCCAAAAACCGCAAGTGAGCAGTTTTACAGAACAAGTTGGCAATGAATATTTTACGTTATTAACTTTTTTCCCGCCTCATACAGAAGATCCGGCCGTATTTTCTCGTGATATTATTTTTATTATTGATACATCGGGGTCAATGCAAGGAAGCTCAATTGAACAAGCAAAACATAGCTTAAGACAAGCAATAGCACTGCTAACTAACAAAGACAGTTTTAACATTATCGCTTTTGATAACACTGCAGATTTGCTGTTTTCTAAAACTAAAATGGTAACTAATAACACCATCACTCAAGCTCACCAATTTATTGATAATTTACAGGCAGACGGTGGCACTGAAATGTATCGTCCTTTAAGCCAAGCCTTAGTGATGGCAAAAGATAGCAAACAATCAACACAAGCAATACGACAAGTGGTATTTATAACTGACGGCGCTGTTGCGAATGAATTTGAATTAATGCAATTGCTTGATGGTGCCCAGAACAACTTCCGATTATTTACTGTTGGTATTGGTGCTGCGCCTAATGGTTATTTTATGAAAAAAGCCGCCCAATTTGGCCGAGGAGATTACCTATATATTCAAAATATAAACGACGTTCAGCGAAGTATTTCAGCATTGATGACTAAGATCAGCCAGCCGGCAATCAGTAACATAGAATTAATCTTCGATAATAAAATCCATCAAGAAATAGATGTTTATCCGAAAAAATTAACTGACTTATATATTGGTGAGCCAATGCAAGTTGCGATCAAGTCAAAACTACCAATCACCAGTATTCAACTTACCGGCAACTCAGCAACGCAGCCTTGGTATCACCAACTAGTCATTAACGACACCATAGCCTCGAAAGGAATATCGACCATCTGGGCGCGTAATAAAATTGAAGATTTATTAGATAGTTTAGTGATGGGGTTTGATAAAGAAAAAGTAAAACAGCAGGTAATTGCAACCTCACTTAGCCATCAAATAATTTCTCCTTACACTAGTTTTATTGCGATTGAGAAACAGCCTGAAATTTCAGAGTTAACGACAATGCAAAAAGATAAAAACAGTCAAAACCAGCTAAACAACTTAGCAAAATCTCATCAGAACTTATTGGTTGCGCTACCTAAAACAGCATTAGGTTGGCAGCAACAGCTTTTTATAGGGCTGTTTTTTATTGTGCTTGCGTTAGTGAGTTTACGGTTAAAACTTAAATGGCATGCTTAATATCATTTTTAAGGTTTTATTGATTGTCGGCAGCCTACTTTGCCTTCATGCAAGTTGGTTGCCGGCAAAAGCTTGGTTATCTCAAGAGTTGATTAATTATAGCTGGCAGCAATCTATGGCTCAGCAAACTAGTGTTAAAAAAGGTGCTTCTATAAAACATGAAAATCAGCATGAAAGTAATGATGTTGCCATAAAACCTTGGCCTTGGGCTGA
>JAQWHO010000086.1 GCA_029249355.1 Thalassotalea sp. | reverse complement strand
GTAAAACACTTAGACAGAATCGATAACTAAACCGAATTTAAGTTTTTAAGATAAAGTCAGAAACAAAAAAGAGCAATAATATGCTCTTTTTTATTGGCTGTTATTTAGCAATATTCTTAATCAATAATGTACTAATATCAAATGATTATGTTTGGTGTTAATTATGTTTGGTGTTAACTACCTTTGATTAGTGCGATGTACCTTATATTTTACTAATAAAGTAATTTCATCACGGTCATAATATAAATGTTTTGCTTCGTAATAACAGTTAGGCAATGCGGTTTTTAACTTTTCTAACAATTCTGTAACCGTATCGTATTTTTTCGCCATTGGCAGTTTTAGATTAACAATAGCTTCTCGACAATAACCTTCGCTAAACCAATGGATAATCAAATCAACTACACGTTGCGGTTTTTCAATCATATCGCAAACAAGCCAATCAACCGGCGTTTGATCGGGAATGTTAACTTTTTCACGTTTATTCGTTTCTCGAACCAACCAATAAATTTCGTGTTTTATCGGTTCATACTTAAACCCGTCAACCATTCGATTTTTTACTTGGCCAGTTTCCATTAACGATTCAGCCATTGGACCATTATCAATTGACGTTACCATCATGCCACGGCGAACAAGTTGATAAGTCCAGCCACCGGGAGCTGCCCCTAAATCAACCGCTTTCATACCGGAGCTTAAACGGTTATCTCTTTCTTCTTTAGGAATAAAATATAAAAACGCTTCATCTAATTTTAATGTTGAACGGCTAGGAGAAGCACTCGGAAATTTTAATCGAGGGATCCCCATAACATGAGGTGAAGTATTATTGCCCAATGAAAAGCCTAAAATAACTTCATTGCCACTAAAAAATAGCGCATGTAAAACAGCACCTTCGTGTTGATTTTTTTCAGTCAGAATTTTTTTCTTACGTAATGCTTGTCGTAAAGGTACAGCAAGTTTTCGGCAAAACTTTGATAGAGACTTACCGTCATTGGTATCCGGCGTTTCCATTCTTAAATCAGCATACTGCCATTCACTGCTAAGTTCCTCAACAATCGCTTCTACCCGGTTATAATCAGGTAATTCAATTTTATCTGTTAACGTAACAAACCACTGGCGAGTAAAAATAAGGCGTTTAAGCGGAAGGTTTTCCATCACTTTTTCCCCGTCTTCGGGGTTATTAAGGTGATAAAAAACGATGCCTTCATTTTTTACTATTTGTAAATAGCCGAAAGCTTCTAGCCAAGATGCTTTTTCTTGAATTTCTGCACCACACTCTTTTTCAAAGCCGGGTCTGCAATATAGAACAATTGATGTCATGATTTTTCTTTACCTAAAAAAGCTAAACTTAACCAACCTAAGGCTAATGCTATACCACCAAATGGGGCAAATGATCCTAAACTTGAAATGCCAGTATAGGTTTTCAAATATAAACTGCCACTAAAGAGCAAAATGCCAAAAATGAAAAGTGTGGCAGAGATAAATAAAGATCGAGATGTTTTTGCTCGATAAGCAATAATGACAACAAGTAACGCAAGTGTATGAATAACTTGATAATGATGAGCTGTTATTAAACGAACTTTATCTACTTCAATAATTTGTTGGCCAGCATGGGCTAACCAAGCGCCGAATAATACAGAAAAACACCCGCTAAGGGCAGTAAATACTATAAAAACTTTCATAATAACATTCATGCTTTTCATACTGACAAACCTATATTATTTTTCATTAACAAAAATTCTTTATTCAGCGAGTGCTAACGTTTTTCAATGATAAAATTTTTCATTAAGTTTATGGCTGATTGTAAATGTTGTTGATGTGTAAAACCTGACTTAACTCTGGGTTTTAAATTATGATCGCCGTCAGCCAAAAACGAGACCTGACATAATGATGATATTTCATAATCGGCAATTTCACTTTCATTACCTAAAGCATCTCTATCACCCTGCACAATTAAAATAGGCAATAAGGTTTTTTGTAAAGGCTCTAAGCGGAGTTTTTCAGGCTGCTTTTGAGGGTGAAATGGATAACCGATACACATCACACCTTTAACTTTCTCGAGCTCACTTTCAGCCAATGTTGCCGCAACACGCCCTCCCATAGACTTTCCTGCAAGAAAAACAGGTAAAGACGTATCAATTTGACTCAACACTGAATTTAAGCATGTCAATAGTTTGGGCATTCTCTCAGGTGGATAACGTTTATTGTCAGCCAGTCGTCTATCCATATAAGCAAAATTAAAACGTAATACGTTAATTTTATGCACATTTAATAACTCAGCCATTGTTTGCATATAGTCAGACGACTTATCCGCTCCGGCACCATGGGCAAAAATAACTAAAGCTGTAGCGTTAGGAACATTGTTTTCTATCACGGAAATATCAGGCAATGATGAATCTAAAGTTTTAATAACTGCATTGACTTCATTGACTGAATTATTATTCATTAGCTTGTTCTTCTTCTGCGACTGTTTCTAACACCCATTCTCTGAATGCGGCTATTTTCCCTACGTCAACTTGATGTTCACGACAAACAAGGTAAAACGCATCTTTACTGATTAAAGTATGAGAAACAGGTTTTATTAATCGCCCTGCATCAATATCTGGTTTAGCCAAAACACTATGAGCTAAAGCAATACCTTGCCCGTAAACAGCCGCTTGAACAACCATAGCTGAATGACTAAAAATAGGGCCATGATTTACATTCGTACCTTTAACACCGACATCTTTAAACCAGCGTTTCCAGTCTCTACGAGACGTATCATGCAAAAGTGTATGATTTGTTAAATCATGAATAGTATTTAACGGTTTTACTCCATCCATTAAAAGTGGTGAGCAAACGGGTACAAGATATTCAGTATGAAGTTTATCTACATGAACACCCGGCCATCGCCCTCGGCCATGATAAATAGCAATATCGACATCTTCAGTGAGTGAATTATCAGCTTGATCAACCGCTTTGATCCTCACATCAACATCAGGGTTTAATATATTAAAAGCATTTAATCGAGGCACTAACCATTGAATAGCAAAACTTGGTTGTAAACTAACCGTTATCGCACCTTTTGCCCCACGAGCTAATAATTTCTCTGTTGCTTCATGTAATAAATTAAACACATTTTTAATGTCAGAATAATACGATTGGCCTTCTTCTGTTAACAATAGCGCGCGATTTTTTCGCATGAATAACTTTAAGGCTAAATGCTCTTCTAAAGATTTTATTTGATGACTAATTGCCGCTTGCGTAACAAACAACTCTTCAGCGGCACGAGTAAAACTCAATTGCCTTGCAGAAGCCTCAAATGCTCTTAAAGCATTTAGTGGTGGTAAACGAACAGCCAAAACATCACCTATTTTACAGTTTAAATATGACAGTTTTTTGAATAAAAACTCTAATCAAAAACAAAAACCATTAACCATTAGTTTTTCTAATGGATGACATTATAAAATGTCATTTTATTTTTTACCAGCATTAACTTATCATTTACTTATAGATGAAGGACACCATCTTTACCCTACCATGACACAAACATGAGTAGACGGCCAAGAATGTTTAATTAAACAAAACATTAGACCACGAGAGAAAAGGTCCTAAAACATCTATATGGATATTTGACGTTTTAAACAGGTGACTACAATGAAATTATTTACAAAACTCTCTACAATTTTAATCGTTGCGTTCGCAACTACATTTGCAAATGCTCAAACTACCGATGTAACAACATCTGAGTTAGTTAAAGCTCAACCGATCAGTGCTGCTGAATTAATTAGTACAGTGGAACTAAACCTTGTTCAATCAATGGAACAACTTAAAGTAACATTCGCAAATGAAACGATTAATAATCAGAAATTATTAATCTCTCAAGCAAAAGCTAACCGCAATAGTAATGGGTACGTAGCAAAAATTACATTAGCGGCAGAATAAAGCAAAGAAAAGCACTTTTAAGGTTTATTCTGCCCCAACCGAATAAACTGTACATTAAATGCTAGATCAGCGTTGAAAGCTTCTCTAGGGTGATTAACGCAATAAATCAAGTAGCGGTAATAAAGTTTGATGGCTTAAATACCATTAGTTGGTTCAGTGAATTGATAAACTAAATGCTCGCGCATAAAAATTTAAGGGTGCTTACGCACCCTTTTTTATATTCGCAGATAAACGTTAAAAGACAGACTAATCAGTGATCAAAGGCGGAAAGCTTTTAACGAGATCATCTACCGCTTTCATTTGAAGTAAATAAGGCTCTAATTTATCTAACGGTAACGCACAAGGCCCATCACACTTTGCCACACTTGGATCAGGATGAGCTTCGATAAACAAACCTGCAATACCTAATGCCATTCCACTTCTTGCTAGTTGAGCAGCTTGTGCTCTTCGACCATCAGCAGAATCAACACGACCACCTGGCTTTTGAAGCGCATGAGTGGCATCAAAAATAACTGGCGCATAGGTTTTCATCTCTTCCATTGCCAGCATATCAACCACTAAGTTGTTATAGCCGTAACAGCTACCACGTTCACATAAAATAATTTTATCATTTCCTGCTTCAGCGAACTTATTAATAATATGACGCATTTCATGTGCAGCTAAAAACTGAGGCTTTTTAACGTTAATAATGGCGTCGGTTTTTGCCATAGCGACAACTAAGTCAGTTTGGCGCGCTAAGAACGCAGGCAATTGAATAACATCAACTACATCAGCTACAGGTAGGGCTTGGTAAGGTTCATGCACATCAGTAATAATAGGGACATTGAATGTTGATTTTATTTCTTCAAATATTTTTAAACCTTCATCCAAACCTGGGCCGCGATACGAGTGAAAAGATGAACGATTAGCTTTATCAAAAGATGCTTTAAATACATAAGGTATATTTAATTTTTCAGTCACTTTTACGTAATGCTCAGCAATTTTCATCGCTAAGTCACGTGACTCTAATACATTCATGCCTCCAAATAATGTAAAAGGCTGATCATTAGCGATATCAATATCGCCAAGCTTAATTTGAGAAATACTCATTGTTAATCCTAACTGTTAATTCATTCATTTTTTTAGCCAATCGCTTGTAATATTTGACCGCAAAACCATGCCATATAAGTACCAATGGTATAACCTAATACGGCTAACAATACACCTACTGGAGCCAATGAAGGGTGAAATGCAGAGGCTACAACCGGTGCAGATGCCG
>JAQWHO010000085.1 GCA_029249355.1 Thalassotalea sp. | reverse complement strand
TAATGATTACCTGTTAGAAACAATGGGCGATGCATTTGAAACTAATAGTATTCAAGCAATATATGGGAGTTATTCGGCACTGATTGAACCTTATGCAACTACAGAGTTATCGGGTTATTCATTTTTGAATAGCGAAAGTGATTTCTATCAAGCAATAGAAGAGCTTAATGAACATGCTGAGGACCGTGCAGCAGCGGTTGAACTTTACTTAATAAATCAGTAGTAAATTTATTAATAATGTTAATGAACTAGCCTAAAGTATTGAAAATTAACTAGTATCAATTAATATTTAATTTCCAAGTTTTTTCTATAATAAAGGTGATATCTAAAAAAATATTGCCTTTTTATAAACTATTTTTCTTTTTTAAAGGACATTAATAAACTTTGAAATAAACGCCAATACTATATAGCCAACTGTTTACAAAGAAATAACAAACTTCTGAATTTCACTTTGCTACACTACATTTATATATTTGAGGGCAACCATTAACCAAAATTAATGGACGCAAAGCTACCAACCTAAGTGTTTTACATATGGTCGTGGGGTTACAAAGTATATGGACATATTTTGAGCACACCCATTTAAAACATTTTTACCCAAAAAAGAGGTATAAATGTCTAACATCTTTAAATCTTCGTTCGCACTTACTTTTCTGTTAACGTTATCCGCATGTGGCGGCGGCGGTGGCTCAAGCAGTGCTAACGATGGTGGTGGAAGTACCCAAACTCCTGCAACAATATCTATATCCGCAAATCCAACGACTGTTATGGTCGAAGAATCTACGACCATAACATGGTCGAGTGCTAACGCATCATCTTGTACAGGATCAGGTGCTTGGTCTGGCAATAAGTCATTGTCTGGCAGTGAATCTGTTGTGATGAATGACTTTGGCATTCAAACTTTCACACTGACATGTGGAGGTGTAGCTGCAAGTATAAATGTTACAGTCAACTCGGATAATTCAGAAGGCTTTTGTGTAAATCCTCATAGAGCAGAAATATATGAGTCGTATCTGGGTGACTATGAAGTGCCCATGCCACAAAATTCTTTTACTGGTGAAAGTTATAAAGGAGTTGGACTTAAGGATTATGGCGTTGAGTGGATTTATAACAATTATGCCCAAAAAGGTGCCAGTTGGATCCAAGACTGTTCACAAAGAGAATACATCAAATTAATGTATAGAACGACATTAAAGCGATTGAAAGATCACGGTGTAAATACAGTCTCTATATATAACTTCGGTTATTGGCAAAACGCCCAAGCAGATTCATGGTTGGTGGATCATAACTCTAAACATTTAGACGATTGGGTGATTGAATATATTGTAGAAGAAGGTGAGAAATTAGGCTTGGAACTTCACTATATTTGGCAGTTCTTAGGACAAGATACAAATCAAAATTGGTTGTTCGATGGGCTACTTGAGACTGGTTATGTCAGAGTCGATATGCCGCTATTAACGAAAATTATGGATACGCATGAAACTCACATGTTGTGGGAAGCAGAGCGCTTAGAAGCTATTGGCGTAGGGGCTATTTCAGCCGACTGGAGTGCAATGTGGCTATGTTTTCACTGTGGTATAGATGAACACCATACTCAGGAAGAAACAGACGAACTCAAAGATTATTATATGGAAAGAATGGGTGGCATCATTGATAAAATTAAAGAAAGGTTCACAGGTAAAGTCTATGTTGGTGATGGCCCTCAATGGAATGACAAGCGCGTATTCGATAAAGTTGATGGGATGATTCTACCGTTTGGTCACCTACTAACGGATGATGAAGTAGCAATCGCTACAGTTGAACTAATAGAAGAGCGAGCCACCGCGTTTATTGAAAACACCCATAAACAATGGCGTTGCTTAGATGAACAACCTTGTTGGTTTAATTCAAGTGAAACGATTCCTAAAGTAATTTTTAACTTTTTTGGCCAAAGTCATGCATCGTTTTTAACAACCGGCTGGATTGAAGATGGGTTTTGTACTCCTGGAGTCATCAATGGTATTACAACTGACTGTATTCAATATGAAGTGAAAACCGACTTTTCTGCTCAAGCAATATTCACCGAAGGGTTATTACGAGCCGCGAATAATCAACCTTACTTTGATACATTAGGGGCAACCACTGCGACCGGATATTGGTTATCAGATACGTTAATACCTGATGAAAATCAACTGCCTGCTAGTTCGGCGACCATAGAAGGGTTTCCTAATATGTCACAATCTATTAGAGGCAAGCCAGCAGAAAAAATCATTAAATCCTGGTATACCGGTGAATACGAGATGTATGAACCCACGATTATTGATTAACTCTATTTAAAAGGTTATTAATCTTTATTGATACTTTAAAAATAAGTTACCATTGGGTGGGAAAGGATGAATAAAACATTTATTCTTCCTTTCCCAACGTCCTTTTATTCTCCTTGGTAGTAAAAGATCTCCTTAGTAAAAACATTGAGTTTGCAGTAAAGGCAATTAATCACCACTTATAACGCTCCTCTTTATTAAATAAGCACCAGTGACAAAATACCGGGTATGCTGAGGAATAAATGGCCGTAGAACAGTTCGAGCTTCAAACATCTAAAAAGCAGTAGCTCTGGTGAAAGGCCAATAACAATTCTAAATGTTCCATCTAAAATGATTGAAAAGCAATCTAACGAAGCTGTTATCTCTAATAAAAAATCAAATTGCGCTACAAAAGTAAGGGGTGTCAGATTGGGCTGCCGAATAGCCGATTAGCATTGCTTTGTAGCGTAAAATACAGCTACCTTATTTTAATAAAATTTCTCTACTTCTCCTGTATTGCCCAAACACGATCTATTTAAATTTAGATTTAGATTTAGAGCGATTTTAAAGCCCAACAGCTCACTTTGAGTTGATATTGATAATTAAAATTCAACATCATTTAAGTGAATTAATATAAATTCATTATTTTAATTCGAATTCGATTTATTGAATGCATTATAATATTTGCCATATTGTATAATGTATAATATCCTGTAGATCTTTAGCAAATAAACTCAATACTTCGGAATGATCAAGATGAAAAATAAAAATAGTAGTGAAGGCAAAGACAATAAAAAAGAGCTTATTACCGAGAAAAAGGTCAATGTTAAGGAAGATGAAAGTAAGGACTCATCATTTGCTTGTTTAGAAAATATTGAGGAGTCGCATTATAGTTATGAACTAGGATACAACTAAGTTTTGGTTGCTTGTCGGTGAAAACTGGATGTGATCATAGTTACGTCCTTTTTCATGATCACTGCTATTAAGAAGATCTTAAAAATGATAGTCATTCAATCCCCATTTAACCTACTAAAACATTCCTGTATAATCCCACCCATTAAACAATCGCCTTAGTAAACACATTGAGTTTGCATTAAGGTCAATTAAATCACCACATATGACGCTGCTCTTCTCTTTATTAGATAGTAGATAAAGCACCATCAATACAAGTAAGAGTAAGTTGAGAGACACATGACCGTAGAACAATTCGACCCGCAAGCACCTAAGAAGAGTGCTAACTCAAACGAAAGCCAAACAACCACGTTAGACATTCCCTCTAAAATGATTGAAGAGCAACATAACGAAGTTGTTAAAGCAGAAACTGACTCAAATCGCGCTGCAAAGGTAGGCTTCGTAAGTCTCGGCTGTCCGAAAAATTTAGTGGATTCAGAACGGATTCTCACACAACTTCGCACGGAAGGTTATGATGTAGTAAATTCTTATGCTGATGCTGAGATGGTCATTGTGAATACCTGTGGTTTTATTGATTCTGCTGTTCAAGAGTCCCTTGATACTATTGGTGAAGCGTTGGCTGAAAATGGCAAGGTTTTGGTTACGGGTTGTTTAGGCGCTAAGAAAGATGAAATTATTGAACTTCACCCGAATGTATTAGGGGTTACAGGCCCACATGCGTATGATGAAGTATTAGCGCAAGTACATGAACATGTAGCAAAGCCAAAGCATAACCCGTTAATGGACTTAGTGCCGGATCACGGCGTTAAGTTAACGCCGAAGCATTATGCGTATTTAAAAATATCAGAAGGGTGTAACCACCGTTGTACTTTTTGTATTATTCCATCAATGCGTGGCGATTTAGATTCACGTCCGGTTGGCGATGTTATTGGTGAAGCTAAACGTTTGGTTAATGCTGGCGTAAAAGAGTTATTAGTTATTTCTCAAGATACTTCAGCTTATGG
>JAQWHO010000084.1 GCA_029249355.1 Thalassotalea sp. | reverse complement strand
AGCCTGGTGCAGGAGTGAGCGGTGACTTACAAGGTTATGGTCAATCATTAAAAGATCAGGCAAAGAAATATTATGGTGCTGGTGTTTATCTCTCATTGCGTGGAGAAATGCTACCTAATGAGCATTGTTATATGGAAATCGACGATAAAGTCACCGATAAATGGGGCATTCCTGTGGCTAAATTTCATTGGAAATGGAGTGAGCACGAATTAAAACAAGTGGATCATGGCTTAAAAACCGCGAGAAACATATTAGAAACTATGGGGGCAACTTTTACTGAACCATTGCCTAGTGCTGAAAAAGCCATATTGAAAGGTGGTCAAATAATCCATGAAGTTGGCGCCACTCGAATGGGAGAATCGTCAACCGATTCTGTCACTAATCAATATGGTCAAACATGGGATTGCCCTAATTTATTTGTCATGGATGCAGGCGTTTTCGCTTCAAATCCCCATAAAAACTGTACGTTAACGATTATGACATTGGCGATGAGAAATTCCACTTGGTTAGCTGAACAGTTATCTTCTGCAAGAGAGCTTACTTCACTGCACTCAAATGAAGTAAAGGAGGAGGTTTGATAATGAAAAGTTCTAAAACAATTTCTACAATAAACAGTAAAAATAATTATCAATATCAGAGTACTTTAACGCGTCGAGAATCACTTAAATGGCTGGGAGTATTATCAGCCAGTGCGGTATTACCTTCGTTAAGTGGCTGCGAACCTTTAAATAATGGCTCAGTTTCAAAGGGAGCAGAAACGGTAAAGGCTGCAAAAGGTCATTGGCCTAATTTAACGCTAAGTCCTATTTTAGCTAAAGGATACGGTAAAGATCCTGATCTTATTATTCCACCAAAATCACCATGGCCTAAAACGTTAACCACTGAGCAATTAACTTTAGTGGCTGTGCTTGCAGATATTATCGTCCCGCGCGATGGCGATGTTCCCTCAGCCAGTGAAGTCAATGTTCCCGATGTTATTGATGAATGGGTAAGTGCACCTTATAAAAGGCAACAAAGTGATAGAAACACTATCATGCATGGCATCACTTGGATTGATGATGAGTCTAAATTACGCTTTCAACAACCGTTTATTGAAATATCAAAAACCGAGCAATTAGCCATTATCGATGATATAGCTTATCAAAATGAAACATTAGCCAAAGAGTTTCAACAGCCTACTAATGCATTTTCAAACTTAAGAAAACTGATCCTTGCCGCGTTTTTCTGTACGCCAGAAGGCACTAAAGATTTAGGTTATCAAGGTAATGTCGCGATAGCTGGTGATTATCCAGGACCAAGCGATGAAGCAATGGTTCACCTTAATGTCGTATTGGATAAATTAGGGCTAACTTTATAGCATCACCTTCTTAGAGTTAATAACTGAAAGGGTTTAGTTGTTAAGGTCTAAGTTAGTAGGCCTTAGCTATAATTTTTTTTAGACGTCTATATAGCTAAACGCTAGTCAAAGTTATTTCGCTATGTTAAAGTAGCGAAAATTTTATGGTGCCTGTTTATTTATTCAACAATGAATGAACTAAACAGCTTAAAAGGGAATGTGGTGCATACCAACTATTGTTAATAGTGGTAAAAGTCCACAACTGTTCCCGCAACTGTAAGTAGAGCTGAATTTTATTACCACTGGCACACAAAACTGCTGGGAAGGATAAATTTGGGTTATCTCTATAAGTCAGGAGACCTGCCATAGAATTATACGAATAAACTGTGCGGGTAACATGGTAGGTATTTTTGTTGCACTGTCAGTTGATCTCACAGCGGTACAAAACCTCCTCTCTTTACCACGCTATTCTTCAACTGTGGTATTTATGACAATTATTCACTTACAAGCTGAAAATGTATCTTGGCATATTAATAATAAGGTGATTATTAATGATGTTAGTTTTACGGCAAATAAAGGCGAGACTGTTGGTATTGTTGGTCCCAATGGTGCAGGAAAAACCTCTTTACTGAAATGCTTGTATCAAGAAAATAAAATGACCTCAGGCAAGGTCACTTTGTCAGAAATTTCATTAGATTTATTTGACCGAAAAGACATTGCTAA
Source organism: Thalassotalea sp. (assembly GCA_029249355.1). GTDB lineage: Bacteria > Pseudomonadota > Gammaproteobacteria > Enterobacterales > Alteromonadaceae > Thalassotalea_H. Next base: position 7,489 of record JAQWHO010000084.1, on the reverse strand, counting down.
AAAAGTGGCCGTGGTTGGTCAGCAACATGAAGCAGTATTTAATTTAACGGTATTTGATATTGTTCATATGGGTTTGATCCCCCATAAAGCCTTTTTCGAAAGTAATACCGAGGCAGATATACAGCTTATTGATGACGCGTTAGCGCAAGTTCATTTAAAAAGTAAGCAAGATCAAATTTTTAATACTTTATCGGGTGGCGAGCAGCAACGCTGTTTAATTGCTCGAGCCATTGTCCAGCGTCCAGAAATTCTCATTATGGATGAACCTACTAATCATCTAGATATTTATTATCAGCATCAAATATTATCGATTGTTAAAAAACTCGGCTTAACCTTAATTATGACCATTCATGACTTAAATTTAGCCGCACAATATTGTGATCATTTGTTATTGCTTTCTGAAGGGGAAGTTCGCGCTTTTGATGAAACGGATAAAGTTCTCAATGCAGCGTTAATCAAAGAAACTTTTCATATTGATTGTCTAGTCGATCGAAATCCTCTGACTGACAAAATGAGAGTGACTTATTCAGGGAGTGATGCTGGTAATTATTCAGGTAGTGATACAAATAATTCTGCAGGAGCGATGAATGACTAATCATGGTAAATCGCTGAGTAAAATTGGCGTGCTAATTATACTGGTATGTCTGTCTATTGTTTTATCGATGGGCTTTGGTACTGCAGAGCTTGGTTATCAAAGTGTTTGGCAATGTTTAGTTGATGAGTGCCAACGACCTATCTATCAAACTATTTTATGGGATATTCGTTTTCCTCGTGTATTGATGGGGTTTTTAGCAGGTTTTGCCTTAGCGTCAGCGGGTGCTTTGATGCAAAATGTGACGCGTAACCCATTAGCAGATCCTTACCTCTTTGGTATTGTTGCTGGCGCAGGTTTAGGGGCAACGTTATCAGGGTTGTTACCTGAACACTTACAAGCAATATCGCTACCGTTAGCGGCATTTTTAGGTGCACTTTCTGCCGTTTCGATAGTTATTGTTGTTTTAATGGGAAATAGTTGGCGACGTGTTGAACATTTATTATTAGCGGGTGTTGCTGTGTCTTTTCTGCTCAGTGCCGTTACCAGTTTTATTCTATATTTCGGCGAAGCATTCGCCAGTAATCGCGTTATTTTTTGGATGATGGGTTCACTTGCACGTGCTGATTATTACGCGTTATCTTGGATCATTCCTGTTTTAGTCGTTTGTTTAGCACTGGCATTAGTTTTTGCAAGGCAATTAGACGCACTATTACTTAGTGATGAAAGCGCAAGAACATTAGGCGTCAATGTTGATAAGTTACGTTTGTTGGCGTTAATCGTTTGTGCAGCAATGACCGCCGTTATTGTGTCTTATTGTGGTGGTATTGGCTTTGTTGGCTTGATGATTCCGCATATTGTTCGTCCTTTCTTTGGTTTAACAACGGCAAAATTATTATTAAGCTCGGGACTCGTTGGCGGCTGTTTTTTAATTTGGGTTGACGTGGTGGCTCGAACGATAGTTACGGGTCAAGAAATACCGATTGGCGTAATTACTTCTGTCATCGGTAGCCTGTTTTTCCTCTTTATTATGCGAAAGGTCTAAGTTGTGTTCACAATCAATCCAATAAATAAAAACTGTTTGTCAGAAATACAACAGGTTATCGATACTAAAACCAAACCATTAGGGGCATTAGGCCAACTTGAAAATTTAGCCAAGCAATTAACGTTAATACAAAGTCAAAATAGCGATACGGCAACAGTGCAAGTTACGGTTTCAAAGCCCACCATGATAGTTTTTGCTGGCGATCATCAAATTGCACAGCAAAATATTAGTATTGCGCCAAGTGATGTGACACGACAAATGGTGCTCAATTTTTTAAACTGCGGCGCAGCAATAAATTGTTTTTGTCGTACTAACCAAATTGACATGAAAGTGGTTGATGCAGGAATTATTTCCCCTTTAACGCTTGAAGAAAAAACGCTTAGCGATAATTTTTATGAACAGCGTTTAGGCGCTGGCATAAATGATATTTCCATTAAAAGCGCAATGGATGAAACACAAGTTAAGCAGGGGCTTTTATACGGTAAAGAAATAGTCACTGATGTCATCAATCAAGGATGCAATATTTTATTGTTAGGTGAAATGGGCATTGGCAATACTAGCTCTGCAGCAGCAATTTTAATGGCTTATGCTCAAAAATCAGTTGATGAATGTGTTGGTAATGGCACAGGCATAAATTCAGAGCAATTGAATGTTAAAAAGCAATTGGTTGAAAAAGCAGTAGCGCGTTTAAATCAAGCGACGGTCTTATCTGATCCTTTGTATGTTTTAAAAGAGTTGGCTGGTTTTGAAATAGTACAAATGGTCGGCGCTATTTTAACTGCCGCTGAGCAAGGAATTGCGTTATTAATTGATGGCTTTATCGTAACTAGCGCAGCGTTAATAGCAGTAAAAATTAATCCTAATGTACGCGACTATTTAATTTTTGCTCATCAATCAAATGAAAACGCGCATCAACTAATGTTAGCAATGCTCGATGCAAAACCGTTACTCAATCTAGATTTACGCTTAGGCGAAGGCACTGGGGCAGCGTTAGCGTTACCTTTATTAAGAGCAGCTGCAAGCTTTTATAATGATATGGCGAGCTTTGAAAGTGCTGGAGTCACGGTTTAATGCGCGTATTTTTCTCTACAAGGCAGTTAGTGCTAATAAGATATCAATGGCAATTGTTTTGTCTAGCGTTGATGTTTTTTACCCAACTTCCTGTGACAAAAATTCTAGCAAAAAAGCTGCCTTACTCAGAGAAACGAATGAATCATGCTAATCGTTATTTTTCGCTGGTAGGTATAGTTATTAGTTTACTGGTGATTCTTAGCTACGCTATTTTTAGCTATTTATTCACCTTAGAAATCGCCGTTATCCTTACGATGATCACCAGTGTTTTCATCACTGGCGCTTTTCATGAGGATGGTTTAGCTGATATGGCAGACGGCATGGGAGGTGGTTATACCAAGCCTAAGCGTTTAACTATTATGAAAGACAGCCGAATTGGTACATATGGCGCGGTTACTTTAGTTTTGTCTTTACTCCTTAAATTTTAGTTATTAATCGAACTTGGACAACATTCCTTTTTAATCATTTCTGTTGTTTTTGCTTATGCATTATCGCGTGCGTTTGCCGCGAGTTTAATTTTTGATACTCCTTACGTTACCGATGATGATCACAGTAAAAGTAAACCCATAGCTTCAAAACAATCTAAACATGATTTAGCTATTTTATTCGCTGTTGCACTTATTCCCTGCCTAGCATTTCCTTGGTTTTTTGATAATTATTTTTCATTACTTGTTGTAATCTCAACTATTTTATTAGTCACGCGCTTTGTGTTTAGACATTGGTTGATGAATAAAATAGGCGGTTTCACGGGTGATTGTTTGGGTGCTGCACAACAAATAAGTGAATTGGTCATATATTTAGTGATTGTTAATCATATAAAAGCTAACTACATAACAGTTAACCACATAGCAGTTAACTATGTTTCAGCGGCAGGTGGCCTGTAATGTTACATCTTGTTTTAGGCGGCGCTCGATCTGGTAAGTCTTCTTTTAGCGAAAAATGGCTTTTAGAACAATTTAAAAGTACACAGAAAAACGCTATTTATGTTGCAACGGCACAAGCATTAGATAAAGAAATGCAACTACGTATTCAGCATCACCAGCAGCAACGTGAAGAAAATAATTGGCGCTTGATTGAATGCCCTTTGTTATTGAGTGAATGTTTATCCGATATTGGTGGAAATGAATTTATTTTAATTGATTGTTTAACCTTATGGCTAACAAACCAATTGATGGCAGCCATGAAAAATGAGCAAGATGAAAGTAATATTTCTGCTCATTTGAATAGTGAAATTAAGGCGTTAATCAGTGCTTTAAGCGAACATCCTGCCACTATTGTTCTTGTGGCAAATGAAGTCGGTTTGGGCGTTGTTCCTATGGGAAAAGAGACACGAATTTTTGTTGATCATGCCGGTTGGCTAAATCAACAAATCGCAAAAATTGCCGATCAAGTAACTTTAGTTACATCTGGCTTACCTCTGACCTTAAAATCATCAGATAAAACAGAGGAAATGAAACGTGTCTAATATATACCTTTTACGTCACGGAAAAGTCAGTGGTGAAGCAGCTTTGTATGGTCATTCAGATGTTGAAGTTGCAGCCGATATTGATGAAAAAATTGTCGAACAGTTTAGCTCGCTGAATTTAGACATCGATTCTGTAATAACATCGCCATTAAAACGATGCTTTAATTTAGCAAAATTACTGTGTAAAGAGTCACAATTACCCCTTACTTCAGTAGCACAATTAAAAGAAATGAACTTCGGACTTTATGACGGTGTTCCTTTTGATGAACTCCATCAAGATAAAAATATTTGGCAATCACTAGAACGTTTTTGGCAAAACCCTGTTCAACATCCTTTACCTAAAGCTGAGCTCCTTACCGGATTTTCTTATCGTGTCATAAACGCTTGGCAAAAAATCGTTGAAAATATCATAAGGGAGCAATCAGGTAAAAGTATTGTGGTGGTATGTCATGGGGGTGTTATTCGCATGATATTAGCTCATCTGTTGAATATCGATTTCAGAAATCCGCTTTGGTATACCAATTTGTCGATTGCTAATGGCAGTTTAACGTCAATTGAAGTGCCAAATAAACATGCGCAAATTAAACAAGCTCAAATCAAACAAGCAAGAGTGAAGCAAATTGCTAAGCCATTGTTAGTTCAAGGTACGGCTTTATTAAAACCAGCTACTGAATTTAATTTCCCTTACTCTCTGTTGAATAAAATTCAAAGAGAACAGTTACAAGGAGGTGTCTAATGTCAGCGAAAACATTGATGATTCAAGGCACTACAAGTGACGCAGGTAAAACCACATTAGTGGCAGCATTATGTCGTATCTATACAAAACAAGGTTTTAAAGTGGCGCCTTTTAAACCACAAAATATGGCGTTAAATAGTGCAGTTACGCCTTGTGGTGGCGAAATAGGTAGAGCGCAGGCTGTGCAAGCACAAGCGGCAAACGTTGAGCTTTCGGTCGATTTCAATCCCATTTTGTTAAAACCTCAGTCTGATAAAAATGCTCAAGTGATCATCCATGGGAAAGTTTTTTCAAGCATGGATGCTCAGGATTATCATGACTATAAAACCATTGCGAAAAATGCAGTGTTTGAGTCTCATCAACGCTTAGAAGAAAATTATCAGCGTATTATTGTGGAAGGCGCAGGTAGTCCAGCTGAAATTAATTTACGTGCTGGTGATATTGCCAACATGGGTTTTGCTGAACAAGCTGATTGTCCAGTAATAATAATTGCTGACATCGACAAAGGTGGTGTTTTTGCGCACCTTGTTGGCACATTAGAGTTGCTATCAAAAACAGAACAAGCTCGGGTTGTTGGTTTTGTGATTAACCGTTTTCGTGGTGACATTAAACTACTTGAGTCAGGTTTAACGTGGCTTGAAGAAAGAACCAATAAACCCGTTTTAGGCGTGATCCCTTATATTCATGGCTTGCATATCGCTGCTGAGGATGCGGTTTCTGTCAATCAACAAGTGAAGAAAGCTAAACTTAAAGTGATTGTTCCTGTGACACCTCGTATGAGTAACCATAATGATTTTGACGCATTAGGTGTTCATGATGAAATTGATTTTCAATTTATTTATGCCTCTGAACTTAAATCAACAGAATTACCTGCTGCAGATTTAATTATTTTAGCGGGCAGTAAAAATAGTCGCGCTGATCTTGAGTTTCTAAAAGCACAAGGTTGGGATAAACAAATTCAAAAACACCTACGTTATGGCGGCAAGGTATTTGGTATTTGTGGTGGTTATCAAATGCTAGGACAAACCATAGCAGACCCTCACGGTATTGAAGGGGATGTAGGTGAGACAACTGGGCTAAAACTTTTACCGATGAGTACAATATTAACAGCGAATAAAACATTAGAAAACCAACAGGCTATTTTAACTTTAGCTGGAGAAAGTATTGACGTTAAAGGGTATGAAATTCACCTTGGCGAAACACAACATTTATCACCGTTAACGCCATTGCTATCAATAAACGGTGAGGAACAAGGTGCAATCAGTGATGATCAACAAATAGCTGGTTGTTATTTACATGGTGTATTTGATCAAGCGAAAGCGATTGATGCTTTAGCCCTTTGGTGTGAAGTTAGCTTAGAAAAAAGCCAAGATTTAGATGTAATACAAGAACAAGCGATAGAGAAATTAGCTGATGTGTGTCAGCAACATATGGATCTACCTAAAATAGAACAAATTTTACAACAATGGAGAAATTCATGAACGAGCAAGATAAAAAAGAAAAACACCAACAACGACAACAAAAATTGAAAGAAAAAGTCGATGAACGTGTAGCCGCGGCAACCGATGACAAAGGTTTATTATTAGTAATAACGGGCAATGGTAAAGGAAAATCTACCGCAGGTTTTGGCGTGGTGACACGTTCAGTGGGGCATGGATTGAAAGCTGCTGTATGTCAGTTTATTAAAGGCACTTGGGACTGTGGAGAAAGAAATTTATTAGAAAGTCACGGCGTGCCTTTTTCTGTGATGAATACAGGCTTTACTTGGAATACTCAGGATAGAGAATTAGATATTGCTGCTGCTGAAATTGTATGGAATGAAGCCAAAAAATTCTTAAAAGACCCATCCATCAATACGGTTTTATTAGATGAGCTTACATATATGCTCAGTTACAAATATTTAGATTTGGATGAAGTGCTTGAAGCCATTGCTAATCGTCCAGAAGGACAACATGTGGTGGTAACTGGTCGAGCGGCTCACCGTCAGCTTATTGAAATGGCCGATACTGTTTCAGAAGTACAGTCATTAAAGCATGCTTTTGAAAATGGCGTAAAAGTGCAAAAAGGCATCGATTGGTAGTTATAGGCTGATAGTTATTGGCTGATAGTTAAGGTGCAACTGCACTTTTAATACAGGGTAGTGGAAGAAAGAGCATGAAGTTTATCAGAATATTTACCTTATTTATTTCGTTAATCAGTAGTAATAGCTACGGATATAATGAGACAAATAATAATATTAAAACGGCAAAACGAATTATCGCTTTGGCGCCGCATATTGTTGAAAATCTTTATGCGGTAGGGGCTGGAGATCTGATTGTTGGTACAACTGAGCATGCCGACTTTCCTGAACAAGCAAACAAAATTCCTCGTATTGGTAATTACGCAAGATTAAATATCGAGCAAGTGCTAGCGGTTGATCCCGATTTAATTATTGCGTGGAAAAGTGGTAATCCGAGTGATGATTTAGCACGGTTGAAAAAACTTGGGTTAAACATTGTCTATTCTCAACCAGACCATCTAGAAGATGTTGCTAAAGAGTTGCAATACTTCGGAGAGTTAACAGGGAATATAGCGCTAGGCCAGCAAAAGTCTGCTGAATTTCTTAAGCATTTGGCAAGCATACGAGCAAATTATCAAGAC
>JAQWHO010000083.1 GCA_029249355.1 Thalassotalea sp. | reverse complement strand
AATAGGATGCGCCATAGGGCTAGCATCTTCAGCAAATTGTTGAGCGCGTAACACTCGTACATTTTGAATACGAGTAACAGCAGCCGAATGCATATCACCACTAAATTGCTGATCCCTGAAAACGGTCAACCCTTCTTTCAGACTTAACTGAAACCAATCTCTACAGGTTACACGGTTTCCCGTCCAGTTATGAAAATATTCATGCGCAATTACCGCTTCAATATTAAAATAATCTGTATCTGTGGCACTTTTTTGATCGGCTAAAACAAACTTACTATTAAAAACATTCAGCCCTTTATTTTCCATCGCCCCCATATTAAAAAAGTCGACAGCAACAATCATATAAATATCTAAGTCATAATCAAGGCCAAAGGTTTCTTCATCCCATTGCATTGATTTTTTCAATGATGCCATTGCATGATGAGTTTTAAACAGATTACCTTTATCTACAAATATTTCTAAAGCGACCTCTCTTCCTGAGCTTGTTTTGTAGGTATCGGTTAATAAGTCAAAATCCCCAGCTACTAAGGCGAATAAATAACAAGGTTTCAAAAACGGATCTTGCCAAGTAACAAAATGCATCCCATCAGCTAAATCACCTTCATCTATTTTATTGCCATTTGATAATAAAAATGGATATTGAGTTTTATCAGCGATAATTTTTGTCGTAAATTTAGCCATAACATCAGGACGGTCTAAATAATAACTAATACGTCTGAACCCTTCTGCTTCACATTGGGTACAAAAAGCACCGCCTGATTTGAATACCCCTTCAAGCGCGGTATTTTTTTCTGGATTAATTTCAGTAACAATAACTAAGGTGAATTCTGTTTGATTCACAGGAATAGTAAGTAAATCATCAGATAGCAGATAATCTTCTTTTTTAAGCACATCATCATCAAGCGTTAATGATATTAAAGTTAAGTATTCACCATTTAACACCAAGTCATTACTAGTACCTACCCTAGTGACTTTCATTTTATTAGTGACAATAGTGGCATGATCAGATAATTCAAAAGTGAGATCGATCGTTGAGATGGAAAAATCGCTAGTTTGGTAATCAGCTAAAATTCGCGCGGTGTTATCAGTCATAAAAGGTCCTTACTGAAAATATTGTCACTATTTTGCCATGTATTTTTCAATAAACAAAATAGCTTTAATGTAAAAAAGCCTGTATTTCACAGGCTTTTAAATTGAATGATTACTAAATTTATAAAAATTAGTTCACATCGGTAATTTTTTTAATCTTAAAGCCTACATAACCGTAGATAATTGCCAAAATAGGGTTTATTAAGTTGAAGAAGCAATAAAAAATATATTCATAAGACGTTAAAGCCAATGCACCAAACATAAATGCACCACAAGTGTTCCAAGGAATAAGAGGCGAAGTGATGGTACCTGAATCTTCTAGCGTTCTACTCAGCACTGTTGGATGCAAGCCTCTACGCTCGTATTCTTCTTTGTACATTCTTCCTGGCATTACTATCGCCATATATTGATCCGCAGTTATTAAGTTGGTACCGATACATGTAGCTACAGTACTTGCAATTAAACTCCCTGTAGATTTAGCCGCAGACAAAATAGATTCAACAAATTTTCTTAACATGCCAAGGTGCTCTAATACTGCACCAAAACTTAGCGCGCACATAACAAGCCAAATGGTGTTAAGCATACTTGACATGCCACCACGACTTAATAACTCGTCAATTTCACTATTACCCGTTTTAACGACAACACCATCAAAAAATGCTGTCCAAATAACAGTTATAAAAGCTTTTGATTGACTTAAACCTTCCTCAGCCATATTCAATATTAATTCTTGCTGAAATACCGCAGCCCAAATAGCACCAATAATTGCACCAATTGCAACGGCAGGAAAAGCTGGCACTTTTTTATAAGCTAAGAAAAGTAATATCGCTAATGGTATTAAATTTAATACCGAAATATTATAGGTAGAAACAAGGGTATTCGTTAACGTTTCAATAGTGTCAGTATCAGCCGAATTTCCTGATGAATGATTAAAGCCAATAATCAAAAATAACGTAAGGGCGATAGTAATTGAAGGGATGGTTGTCCATAACATATATCGAATATGTTCAAATAATTCGCTACCCGCAACAGCAGGAGCTAAATTAGTTGTTTCAGACAGTGGCGATAACTTATCACCAAAGTAAGCCCCAGAAATCACTGCACCAGCAGTAACTGCAGTCGACATTTCAAAACCATTGGCGATACCAATAAATGCTACACCTACCGTTGCAGCTGTTGTCCATGAGCTACCAATACTCATCGCAACTATTCCACATACTAAGCAAGCCGCGGCATAAAACCAGCTTGGATCAATTATCTGTAAACCAAAATAAATCATGGTAGGTACAGTACCCGACAATAACCACGTACCGATTAATGCCCCAACGGTTAACAAAATTAAAATAGCACCTAACGAAATTGAAATACCATGGACAATCGCTTTCTCTATCGACACCCACGTATAACCATTTTTAAGACCAATAACAATTGCTATCCCCATTGCAAATAATAATGCAATTTGATTTGGCCCAAATGATGAATTATCAGCAAAGTAAGTCACTGAAGCTGATAGCATTATTACTAATGAAACAAGAGGAATTAAAGCATCTAAAAAACTAGGTGCTTTGGGTTGATTTTCAACTGACATAAATGCGTTATACCTTAATACGAGTAATTTTATTATAATAAATTTTATTTTAACGGTTCATAACATGCCTTGACTTGCTTAGCGTTGCAAGCACTTTGTTATAAACGACTAAGAAATAAACCGTTAATTAATAAAAGAAATATCATAAGTATTCAACAATACTGATTAAAAATATTTTAATCATAAAAAAACCGCCTAATTAGGCGGTTTTAAAAACATCAAATAGATTATTTTTTAGCAAGTTTCCCCAATGAAACCATATCAAAGGTAATCTTTGCTGTTTCGACCAAAAACGGATCAATTTCGTCAAGCTCATCTGGTAAATCATCCAATGAGGTTACCGGCTCTTTTCCCATCAACGTTAAACGTTCGTTCACTCTGACTAATTGCTTAGCTTTTCGAACATCTGTTTTGGCTTTACGTTCAGCAAGATTTAATGAAATAGTTTTGTTATCTTTTTCAGCTTTGTATTCTTTAATATCATCGAGTAAATAATTAAACTCGGTATTATTTTTAATTCTTTCATGATGCAAAGAGGTTAAATACTCTACGTCTGTAGCAATATTATTTAATTGCGCATAACTAGCTTTAGGAACTTGATCCCAAGGTAAAGCATTCTCTTCCTTACTTTCACCCCAGTCTTTCGGGTCAATTGCAGTAGGAAAAGCAATATCGGGTAACACACCTCTGTGTTGGGTACTGCCACCATTGATACGATAAAATTTGGCAATAGTATATTGAATGCTACCAAGAGGCTTGTCATATAAATCGTATACGCGGCCTAAAGGGCGATGTTGTTGAACTGTGCCTTTACCAAAAGTATGCTCGCCAACAATAACGCCTCGGCCATAATCTTGAATCGCCGCCGAGAATATTTCAGAAGCTGAAGCACTATAACGATCAACCATGACGGTTAATGGTCCATCATAATAACTTACACCATCTTTATCACGATTCACCGAAATTCGATTTGCACCGTCACGCACTTGAGAAACAGGCCCTTTATCAATAAATAAACCTGTTAATAACGTAGATTCAGTTAATGAACCACCGCCATTACCACGTAAATCGATGATAATGCCTTCAACATTTTGCTCTTTTAACTGATCAATTTCTTTCTTTACGTCTTGTGACAAATTATTGTAAAAACTTGGTATATTGATAACACCCAACTTTTTACTATTTTCATCACCTTTTTTCTCATAGAACACTTCAGACTTTGCAGCTCTATCTTCTAAAATAATTTTATCACGAATAATAGAAACCACTTTTACACTTGATTCATCTACTTCCTCACCTGAAAGCACTTGTAAGCGAACTTTAGTTCCTTTTGGACCTTTAATGAGATCAACTACGTCATCTAAACGCCAGCCGATAACATCCTCAAACTTTTCTTCGTCTTGAGAAACACCCACAATACGATCTTTGGGTTTTAAAGCCTTCGATTTATCTGCAGGCCCGCCGGTTACAATACTTTGAATAACTGTATAGTCTTCTTCTGCTCTCAGTACCGCTCCAATTCCTTCAAGAGATAAGTTCATATCCATTTGAAAGCGTTCGGCATTTCTTGGTGATAAATAAGACGTGTGAGGCTCCACAACACGAGCAAAGCTATTCATTACAATTTGAAAAACATCTTCACTTTCATTCTGTTTCAAGCGCTTAATCGCATAGCGATAACGTTTACCTAAAACTTCTTGAACTTTTTCCCATTCTTTACCGGCCAGAGTTAAATTTAGCGCATCATATTTTACTTTTAATCGCCATAACTCATTTAACTCGGCTTCAGATACCGGCCATTGAGCTTCTTCACGATCATAATTGTAAGATTCATCTTTGGTAAAATCGAAAGACTTATCTAATAACGTTAACGCATATTCATAACGTTCTAAACGACGTTGCATATTTAAATTATAAATATCATACGCAACATCAAGCTTTCCTCGAGCGATCACACTATCAAAATCTAAACGATACTTTTCAAAGCCCTTTACGTCAGAAGCTAGAAAAACATTTCGGTTGTAGTCTAATTGCTTGATATAGCGATCGAAAATCTGTTCAGATAAAAGGTCATTCATCTGAACCGTTTTGTAATGAGCTCGAGTAAATTGTGCGGTTATTCGTTTACTAGAAGCAGCATGCTGGCCTTCAGGTGCTAAAATAGGTAAAGGCGTAGATTTGTCTGCATTTGATAATGCAAATAAGCTAACTGAGGTTAGCGATAACGATACGGCAAGTGCGATACGACAAATTTTTTGCATGCTTGCTACTCCATAATTATTCAGTAAATATATTTTTGACTTGAGTTTTGACAACCATACCAGAGTTAAGTTGCACGCTCACTTCATTACCTGAGACTTCAGTGATCACAGCATCAATTGGAGAATTCCCTAATTGTACTTTAACGGCTTTACCAACTTTTACGGCACTCGAGTCTACAGGTTTAAGTTTAACTGCAACTTTCGATTGTGCACGATTAGTTGACTTGGTGTTTGATTTAACCGCTTTAAATTTAGTTTTATCTTTACCATCAGTTTTTTGCTGATGCCCTTTGCTTTCGGGCTTTTTACCTTTATAAGGTTTTTTGGCACTATTGTCTTTAGAATTATTGTTACCAAATTTTTCTTGGCTTTCTTTAAGCGTTTTAGCTGCGTAATCCGCTTGTTCTTGATCAATTTCAGCCGCTTGTTCGCCATTAATATCTACACGAAAAGCACCTAACTTTATTGCTTTCAAATAGCGCCAGCTACTCGTGTAATGCCTAAGGGCTTGACGTAAGCGCGTTTTACTGACGGTTTCGTCATCCGTTAATTTTTCGGCAAGATCTTGAAATATACCTACTTTAAGCGGTTTAGCAGCACCTTCAATTGAAAAGCATGATGGAAATTTTTCAGCTAAATAGGCGATAATTTCTTTAGTGCTCGTACGTTTAGCGACAGTGTCTACTTTAGTTTCTGTTTCTACTGGGGCTTCTAAGGGTGCTTCACTTTCTGTTTTAGTTTCCATAATACAACTTTCTATTAATTTACTCTGTTAAATGCTGATCACGATTAGCAAGCAGGTTTTGACACCAATCACTAATATCTGAACTTTCAATTTCGGCTAGAGCATCTTGCCCTATCCAGTTTTCCCAAACCAAAGCTAGTAATTCACTTAATACCTCTGGTTCAATATCTTCTTCTGCATAATCATACAACGTATGATAAATTTCATTGAGATTTTCTGCGACTAATTCTTCATTTCCGTCCCAGTCACCAACAACGGCTTCTGATACAAGATAATCATGAATAACAACAAATTCTTTCATGAAAATTAATCCTGTGTTTGTTCAACTGACTGAACAAAAAGTTCAACAATTGATTCTAAGCCAGCTTGATCTTCTTCATCAAAACGTTCAAATGCTTCGCTATCAATATCTAAGACAGCAATCACCTGATTGTTCACGACAACAGGTATTACAATTTCAGAATTACTTGCGGCATCACAAGCAATATGACCTGGAAATTGATGAACATCGGCAATTCGCTTTGTTTTATTTTCAGCAACCGCTGTACCACAAACTCCTTTACCGACAGGAATTCTAATACAGGCGATTTTACCTTGAAACGGACCTAACACAAGCTCTTGTTCAATAACGCGATAAAAGCCAACCCAATTTACTTTGTCTAACGCATCAAAAAGCAATGCACTGATATTAGCCATGTTAGCGATAATATCTGTTTCATCACCAATTAACGCTTTAGATTGTTGTGCTAACTGAGTATAAAAATCAGCTTTAAGCATATAATTTTTTCACTATTTTCAAAATGGGCATAACATACCGCGATAATACGCTAAATTAAAGCTTTATGGCAGATATATTCCTAAATAGACCGTTAAACTATGGTTCTATGTTATATATGGCGATAACTTGTGCAGAAACGGCTTTTTTTGTAATAAGCGTACTAAAACCAGTTTTTGCCTCACTGGCCATACTATATCGCATTGGCGAATAAAATCCTGACTCTTTTAAAGATAATAAAGTGCCTAATTTCACCCCCGCTTGCTGAGCAATACTTAACGCTTTTTGTTTTGCATTATCAATCGCTTGATATAACGCTTGTTGGTAATACTTTTCTGATTCTGCCACTGACATTTCAACAGGAGAAATATGACTGACGCCTAGTTTAACCATATCATCAAGAATTTGGTCGTATATCGATAATTCTTTAAATGAAATAGTGATAGTTCTGCTTACTTCAAATCGGGTTAATCGACTAGCTTTATCCTTGGTGTTGTTACTTCCTGATAAAGTGATTTTTTCTTGACTACTCACCCTTTTTTGTAACTCTTGGTGCTCAAAAGTAATGGCAGGTTTTTCATAAATAGGAAACATACTTACTTGCGATGTATCAATATCATGCTCATTTACGCCTCGCTTTATAAACATCTTGACAATTTTTGAGCTTTTATCATCAACAATTATTTTAGTTTTATTGGCGCTTTTCCCTCTTTCTTTAATGCTAATGGTTAAAGAAAACACATCAGGAACAACCATTATCGATGACTTACCTGTTACTTCAATACCAGTAGAAGTATTAGCGAAACCATGTGGTATTACAGATAATAAGCATACCGCAATTAAACCTTTAATCATTATTAATCTCCTTCCTTAAGTTACTTCATAAAGCCACTTTTTCATTGATTAAATTATTGAGTATCAATAATTATTTACTCATAAGACGATTATAAGATAATTATAAGATAATTATAAGACAGCGGCGATAACTCATAAGTTCAGCTTAGCAATTTACATGGAGAGGTAAAATAAAAACCCTATATTTTACCAATATAGGGCTTGAGTCTAGTCAACTATTCACTCCAATATTTATATGAGCAAAATTTAAAATGAATCACTCGGAATTCTAACCCACCCTTCCATCAAAACACGTGCACTTCGACTCATAGTAGCTTTATTTACTGTCCATAAATCGTTAATTTCTGTCGCTTGGGCTCCTACTTTTAAGGTTCCTGATGGATGTCCAAAGGTAACAGATTCAGACGCTCCACCATCAGCATCCTTATTAGCTGCAAGTGCAACTAAAGTTCCTGGTATAGCTGCTGCTGCACCTATAGCTACAGCCGCAGTCCCCATCATGGCATGATGTAATTTGCCCATGGATAACGCGCGAACATGCAAGTCTATTTCACTTGCCTGAACAATTTTCCCACTAGATGTAGTATAATTTTTAGTTGATGAGACAAACGCAACTTTTGGCGTATGCTGACGAGCAATGGCTTGTGATACATCTGAAATCAAGCCCATTTTAATCGCGCCATAAGCACGAATAATTTCAAAACGTCCAAGAGCAGCTTCATCATTATTTATTGCATCTTGAAGCTCGGTGCCTGTATAGCCAATATCTTCGGCATTTATGAAAATCGTTGGAATACCGGCGGTGATCATTGTCGCTTTAAAAACACCAACTCCAGGTACTTCTAAGTCATCAACAACATTTCCTGTAGGAAACATTGCTTCACTTGGGTCTACTGGCGCAATAAACTCAACAGGCACTTCGGCGGCGGGAAAAGTAACACCATCTAATTCAAAATCTCCCGTTTCTTGTACTTCACTGTTAGTAATCGGCACTTGAGCAATAATCGTTTTTGAAATATTTCTCTGCCAAATACGTACTGTACACACGCCATTTTCTGGAATACGAGTACTATCAATAAGACCAGACGTGATAGCAAATGATCCAACCGC
>JAQWHO010000082.1 GCA_029249355.1 Thalassotalea sp. | reverse complement strand
TAAACTGTATTGCAATTTATCCCATAATGCTTCGCCATCATGCTTTGAAACATAATTGATAATATCGGCAGGATCTTTGGCGTATGCAGACTGAGAGAAGTTAATGCCTGATTTAATCACCCCGTTTTTATCTTGAAGTTGATAATCTTGCAATGTGCCAGCAAGCCCTAAGCGCATTATGTCTTGATCATTCAAACTCGCCGAATCATTAAACAACGACGCATTACGAATAATATCGCGAGGTCGGTCGTTAAAAGTACCTATTTGCGAGTCAGCCATTTGGTATTGAGCTGCTTGCTCATAGCCTTGATCAGAACGTGACCAGCCTTCACCATAAAAATAGGTGTCTGCATCTACCGTTTGTACCGCAGTTCTTGCCGCAAGAATTGATGCTTTAGAGTGACTGCCCATAATGTCGAAGCGAAAGGCATCAAACTTATATTCTTTTGCCCACATGACTAATGAATCTGTCATGAGTTTATCCATCATGACATGTTCAGTTTCAGTATCTTGACAGCAAGTTTCATTACGTACTGCGCCACTGGTTAAATCGCGGCGGTAGTAATAACCCGGCACTACTTTGTCAAGTACAGAGTTATCCCATAAACCTGAAGAATTGGTGTGGTTATAAACGACATCGATAGAGGTTCTTAAACCCATTTCATGCAATGCTTGGTTCATCGCGCGCATTTCTAAAATACGAGCTGCACCCTCTGGGTTAGAAGCATAACTGCCTTCTGGCGCATTAAAATGTTTTGGATCATAGCCCCAGTTATAACTATCAATACCGCGTAACGATTCGGTTAATGCCTGAGCGTCATCGGTACTGGTGTCATAACTTTCAAATACTGACAGTAATGTTGCGGCATTGTCTTCTATACCACAAACGGGCGCACTATTGTTGATGGCACATAACTCAGCCACAGTATTGGTTAGGTTAATCGTTTGGTTTGTATCTTCATTAATACTGGCAATATCATTTACAGGTAATACTTGAAAATGGGTTAATCCTGCTTGCGTTAATGCTTTTATGTGTTGCACTGGCGCTGAATTCTCTTCAGTAAACGCTAAATATTTTCCTCTATTAGCTTCAGTAGTACTCTCATCATGAATACTGAAGTTACGCACATGTCCTTCGTAAATAACACTGTCTTCATTATTAGCGATAGTCGGTATGTTGTGGTCGTCCCATCCAATAGGTTTTAAATCAGCATCGTTTAAGTTTACAAACTGTGAATAGTCACCGTTTGTTGATAAGGACACAGAGTAGGGATCAGTCGACCAAATGGTTTCAAACTCTAAGTTTTGAGGATGGTAAACCGTTAATTCATAACGATAATAAAGTCGATCGTTAGTGATAGGCTTAGCTAAAGACCAAATCCCCGTATTGCTATCAGCAACCATTACGTCACTGGTTTGTAATTCTTTTGCCTGATTATAAATATTTAACTTAACTTGTTGTGCTGTTGGCGCCCAAAGCTTGGCGGTAATATCACTGGCTGAATAAACTAGCCCAAGTGTTGATTCATCGGCATCGCTTGAACTTGATGTATATAAATCATCAATAACACGCGGTGTTTGCACATATGTTGCTGCTAGTACACTATTATCACTGGCATAAGCAATCGCCAATAATTTACCTGTTAGCATTTGTTTTGCTTTACTGCTGTCTGGAGAGGTCGCTTCAAAGGTTTCTAGCCCGCTATATCTCGGCATAGATAAAGTATCTGCAGTGTTTGATACGGGATGAAACTCTATAAAATTATCGCCAGAAATACCGGTTTCACCGTCATAGGCTAAATCGCTAGTATCAGAGCTATATAAGCGAATTTTACTGGTGCTTGCGGCATTGGTATTCCAAAAAACAGTGTCTAGAGACGCCCAATGTGCCGCAGTATCAGCAATGACAACACCTGACGGAAATAATGTTGCTTCACTATAAAGCTCGCTAAACCCTGATAATGTCCAAATCATTCTATTGCCAGATAAATCGGCTTGAAGATCTTCGCCACTAATATCTTTTTCGTCACCTTTATGAACAATAAAATTTGAACAAGTAGCGGATGCTTTGATATCGATAACCCAGTAAGCACCATAATTCGGGTCTATGCCGGTTTGTGCTTGCCCAGTTGCCCAATCAGTACCACCATCAGAAGGCAAATCTGCGTAAGCGTCACAAGTGGCATTATTCCAAAGGTGTAATATCCAGCCATCAAAGTTGCTATCTGCACGATTATAGAAAATAACGAGTTCATTTTCGCCTGCGGTAACAACAGGTGTAGGTAAGGCGTTGTTTTCTTCAATGGTAACAGTTAGGTCTTGGTTACTTGACGAATTACTTGGGTCAGCGACTTGTAAGTTAGCGGTATAATCACCTGCTGTAGCATAAGTAACTATGGTGGATGTTGTCGCAATACAGTCTGTTATATCGACAACGGCTGAACCATCACCGGCAGTTAAATCACATGATAATGCATCATTATCGGCATCGGCTACAATCCAAGAATATGTAACTTCTAAGGTTGAATTGTTTACCTCTGCTGAAAATTCAGTGATTGTGGGGGAATTATTTGTTGGTTGAGTAGGAGGATCTATTGTTCCACCACCACTATTACTCTCGCCACCACCGCCACCGCATGCAGCGATGGTCGTTGATAATAACGACATTAAACATAATTTTTTAACACTTAAAGAAGACATATAGTTCTATCCAATTTTTATCTTTTCAACATGCTATAGCTTTGCGCAAATGTTGAACAGACACTACATACGTATTCAATTGGATAAAACAGTCCAAATTTAATGTATATTCAAAGTTAACTTTTTATTTTGATAGATGTGCCCTGATTTTTGGCAAAACATCATTTGCGGTAGTATTTTTAGGATCTAAAAGTAAAACAGATTCTAATAAATGAATGGCTTGTTGAAAGCGTTCAAGCTTTAAGTAAGTATGACTCAGGGCTAATTGACTATTAGTGTCTTTAGCATTGTTATTTACCGCCCTAATCAAATATCGAAGGGCTTGTTGAGGTTCTCTATTTTCTAACAATACAATACCAGCACGATGATTATGTTCGTGACTATAAGGCATAGCATCAGCCAGTAATTTTACCGATTTTATATATTGTGGTTTATTCTTTTCTTTCGATTGATTGATATTTTCTATTGCTATCGTTAACCAACTTGCTTGTTTTGTATAAGCCGCTAAACCAAGCTTATCATGCCAAGTAACAATTGTTGGTAACATGACTTTTGTCGGTTTATCCGTAAAAGGGTAGTCTGCCATTAACCCTGCTATTTTTGCTTTACCCCAAAAAATTTCGGACTCAAATATTGGCATATCTTGCTGGGCGGTTTGAGTACTTATTTTATTTGGGAATTCACCGAGCAATTTAGATTCTTCAATTGCATGATAAAAAGTATCAGCGATGATGAAATAGCCGTTAATGGTTGGGTGTAGATGTTCGAGCATTAATGAATTATCTATTATGTTATTTGGCGCTGCTGCTTTTAGTGCCATTTCACTATCAACTAAATGTACTGACTTACTCTTGGCAAGGTACTTTATTTGCTTATTTATTGGCTTGGGCGCTCTAAATCGTAATAAATCTAAATCTCGGGCTTGTTCAAAAGCATCAGATGCATTTTGATGCTTATTCTCATTTACTAATATTTTTCCTGCTTGATAAAATAAATCGGCGCTTTGATATTTTTGTGCGTCATTCAATAGTTCATTTGTAATTATTCTAGTTTCCCCAGCGTATTTCTTAGTAATATCGGTTGGCAATTTACTGGATGAAAAAGGCTTTTGATCGGCTAAGTTACTCGCGATTGTACTAATGAAAACAGGGATTCCTGCTGATTTATATTTATCTATAATCATCGACATATTTGTTTCAAATTGCTCTAAACCTTGATGGTAAAGAGCCGAGTTGAACGGAATATTTTTATGTTTAGCGACCTTCGACATAAAAGTGCGAGAAGTTTGCTTATCAATAGGTGACTCTTGAACAGAGAAAGACCAATAGATATTTTGTAATAGTTGGAAAATCCTCAAGGACTTTGCTTTTAAATATAACAATGTAGCCGTTTGAGAATTTGCTGCTGTGTAAGCAGAGCCAACGCCTAAAATACCTAAGTATTCATTATGCCCCGCGTAAATTAAAACGGCATCAGGTTGTTGCTCTATTATTTCATCAACAAAATCTAAAACGGTGTAACTGTTAACCGCAGAGAGTGCCGTATTGATAACTTCAACCGTTCTGTCGGGGAATGTTTGTTTCAGGCGATAATCAAGCATACCCGCGATAGACGCGCCATAACCGAATGGATAACCAGCGGCAGTTGACCCCCCTTGAACAAAAATTCTAATGCCATTTTTTGGTTTTTCTTTTAAAAAAAAGTTGGTTTCAATGCTGACGCTTGGAACATCAGCACCTTCAGGGAAATAGCGTTTGATCGCATCAGGTTTAGGGAGCAAATATTCTGGAGATGCAGGGTTTTCTATAAATAATGGATGATCTTTACCATAATCGATAAAGCGAAGTCCGGCTTCTAGGATTAAGAAAAATGCAAAAGGTAAGGCAATTAAAATAATGTAAAAACTGAAGTTTTTAATAGATGAACTTTGCAAAATTGCATTCCAAAAATTAGGTATGAGGCTAATTTAAACTACTTAAAATAGTGACGAAAAACAAGGTGGTATTTTACTGAATACGTTTGCATGATTAGCCTTTTTCATGATTTTACCGTTATAATTTCTGCTTAAATATTGTTATCTATAAAAGTTGAGTACAAAGTTACCATGACTATAAGAATACTGGGTATTTCTGCTTTTTATCATGACAGTGCAGCAGCACTTATTGAAGATGGCAAAATTATTGCTGCAGCCCAAGAAGAACGCTTTACGCGTATTAAGCATGATCCTGCTTTTCCTGCTCAGGCTATTCTCTTTTGCTTAAAAGAAGCTAACTGTGAAATTAATGATCTTGATAGCATTATTTTTTATGATAAGCCCTTGTTAAAGTTTGAACGATTACTTGAAACCTACTTTGCTCACGCTCCGCGCGGAATTCGCTCTTTCATTCGCGCTATGCCAATCTGGCTTAAAGAAAAATTACATTTAAAGACAGTATTAAGACGAGAAATACGTTTACTCGCAGATCTTCACAAAAAAGCAAAATTACCCCAGTTATTATTTAGTGAGCATCACTTGTCGCATGCAGGTTCGGCATTTTTTCCATCTCCTTATGAAGAAGCCGCAGTGTTATGTCTTGATGGTGTTGGCGTATGGGCAACATCCTCAGCGTGGCAAGGCAATGGCAATCAATTATCGCCACTTTGGGAAATTCAGTTTCCGCACTCATTAGGTTTGCTCTATTCCGCCTTTACATACTACGCAGGATTCAAGGTTAATTCGGGTGAATATAAATTAATGGGCTTAGCACCTTTTGGTGAACCAAAGTATGTTGATGATATTTTTAATCATTTAATTGATGTTAAAGATGATGGTAGTT
This sequence comes from Thalassotalea sp., assembly GCA_029249355.1. GTDB lineage: Bacteria > Pseudomonadota > Gammaproteobacteria > Enterobacterales > Alteromonadaceae > Thalassotalea_H. Next base: position 2,979 of record JAQWHO010000082.1, on the reverse strand, counting down.
TCACGTTGAACATGTCGTATTTTGATTTTGCTGTGGGCAGTAGGATGACTAATGATAAGTTTCATCGATTATTTGCTGGTTTGCCTCGCACGAGTGAATCTGAAATATCACAAAAAGAAATGGATATTGCCCGATCAATTCAAGTAGTTACCGAAGAGATAGTACTTAAAATAGTGCACCATTTAGCAACATTAACCACCAGTAAAAATTTATGCTTAGCAGGTGGTGTCGCACTTAATTGTGTCGCAAATGGCCGAATTTTACGTGAAGGGCCTTTTGAAAATGTTTGGATACAGCCAGCTGCCGGAGATGCTGGTGGGTCTTTAGGAGCAGCGCTTGTTGCTTGGCATCATTATTATGATGGTAAAAGAGAGTCGAGCAATCATGACTTGATGAATGGTGCTTATTTGGGGCCAAGTTTTACACATGATGAAATACTAAAAATAGTAGCTAAAAAGCAATTGCCTTATCAGTCGTTGGAATCAAAGCAACTAAGCCAATATGTCGCTCACTTACTGGATGAAGGTAATGTCATTGGTTGGTTTCAAGGCAAAATGGAATTTGGCCCAAGAGCGCTTGGGAATCGTTCTATTTTAGGTGATGCGCGTAATCAAAAAATGCAATCTGTGATGAACCTTAAAATAAAATATCGAGAATCTTTTCGTCCATTTGCCCCAATTGTTTTAGCCGAAGATGTAGGTGAATACTTTCAGCACAATGTCAGCAGTCCTTATATGTTGATGGTTGCCAACATAAACGATGCTTTAAAGATATCGGTAGATGAAAGTTTAACGGGGATTGAAAAACTTAATCAAGCTCGCTCATCTTTACCGGCTATTACGCATGTAGATTATTCAGCTAGAATACAAACTGTACACAACGAAACTAATCCTAAATTACATCAGTTACTATCCCACTTTAAACAATTAACAAAAACAAGTGTGCTAATAAACACCTCTTTTAATGTGAGGGGAGAGCCTCCTGTCTGTACTCCAGAAGATGCGATTAATTGTTTCTTAAATACAGAAATGGATTATTTGGTAATGGAAAATATAGTGTTACGAAAAACAGAACAGCCTGAATCAGCAATACTTGCAGCTAAAAAAAATCAATATGAGTTAGACTAATGGCCAAAAAATCACATCAAAAACCGATAAATGAGCAAGAATTAAAAGCATTTGGCTTGTTAATGACGTGGGCCTTTCCTTTATTTATAGGTGTTATTGCACCATGGATTTTTAATCATACAATACAGTGGTGGACTCTATGGGTAAGTGCGGCATTTTTTAGTCTCGCCTTACTTTCTGCGAACTTAATTTATTACCCTTATCGATTATGGATGTTTGTCGCTGGAATTATAGGATGGATAAATACACGAATCATACTCGGCGTAACCTTTTATTGCTTAATATTCCCGCTTGGTATGGTATTAAGACTGTTTGGTAAATTACAATATAAAAAACAAGCCCTGCCTAATGAAGATAATACTTCACATTATGTGAAACGAGATGAAAAACTTGATAAAAAACGCCTGGAGCAACCTTTCTGATGATTGAATTTATTACTGACTTATGGGCTTTTTTAAAGGTACGTAAAAAAATGTGGCTATTACCCATTATCTTAATTTTAAGTTTGCTTGGTGGTTTAGTGGTTGCTTCACAACAATCTGCGCTAGCGACGTTTATTTATACATTGTTCTAGATTTATAATAAGCCCTTCCATGAACATTTAATCATCACCTTTTATTTTGTAAATGAAAGGTTTTATTGGTTATTGGTCATTAACCTGAAAGCTGCGTGTACCTTCATTCCAATTTATTAAAGAGCGAAGTAATTTGTTAAAATTTTTCATGGTTATAATGATCGTGAAGTGGCTTTGAAAAATACGGTAAATGTTAAAGTCCCGGCGTTTTTACGTGAATAAAATTAACCACTGTAATGCTCAACCTCCACACACTTTATTTCTTGTCCCGTCCTAAGATACGTTGACGGTTTTAATGAAAGGCCAGTAGCTTTTGCTTCTGGTCTTTTTTGTGCACTTGGTTTGGTGTTTTCATTCCTAAACTCAAATGCGGCCTCATTTCATTGTATATCAATATTGATTCATCGACGAGTTGCCTTAGCTCATCTAGGTTTTCACATTTATACAACAAAAATTCTTGCTTCAATATGCCATTAATGCGCTCCGCCAGTGCATTTTGATAACAGTCATAACCATCGGTCATTGAGGGAGTGATCCCATTTTCATTAAGCTTTACTTGATATACCTGCGAGCAATACTGCAACCCTCTATCTGAATGATGAATCGTACTACATTGATACTGACGATTATTGATGGTCATATCTAGTGCCTTAACAACATCTGTCGCCTTCATTTCATCACTGAGTTCATAGCCCATAATTTTGCGACTATAAGCATCTGTCACTAATGAGAGATAATGCACGCCTTGCTCTGACTGAACATAAGTAATGTCACTGACAAATACCTCCTCTGGCTCTTTGGGTTTCAACTCTTTTAATAAGTTAGGGTGCTTCTTCATCCAATGTTTACTGAAAGTGGTTTTAGTATAACTGCGTTTAGGTTTAACCAATAAATGTTCATTTTTCAGATAACTAAAGAAAGCATCTCGACCTAAACTTATACCTTGCTCTATGAATTTGGGTTTAAGTAAAAAGTATAACTTTCTACCACCTAAGCGCGGCATAAAACGGCGTATTTCCAGTACCATCGCTTTCACAGATGCAAGTTCAATTGCACGTAATTTGGCTCTATTCTCTCGTTGATATATCGCTTGTCTCGTTATACCAAGGAGCATGCAAGCACGTTCTAAGCTAACTGTTTTTTGCTTTTGAATGCTTCTTGCTCCTTGGCCATATACTTTTTTCTGAGGCTAGTTCCATGCTCAGCATCAAGAATATTAACCACTTCATTGAGTAACAGGTTCCGTAAATGCTCATCTTCAAGCTCTCGCTCAAGGCG
>JAQWHO010000081.1 GCA_029249355.1 Thalassotalea sp. | reverse complement strand
CATACCAGATTTAGTGGGAATTTCAGGGCAGGCTTGTTTAAACGATTGAAGGAAGTTGAGTGATGCTTGGAAATCAGATCCAGGTCTGGCTTGAGTGTAGAGTCTGGGGACCGTTTCAATATTATGATTCATCACATCTGGCGGGGCTTTAATCAGCTTTACAAGTGCTTTTTGTTGTCTACCCCTAAAATCAGGAACCAGCGTTTCTATCTGACAGCTCGGTGTGCGAGCACGTATTGCTTCAATGCAAGCAACGCACGCAACCAGTGATAAAAACATGGCGGTTGATCGCATTGGCGAAGAACGCATTTTAGGTGCTTACGCATGGCGTAAGTTATTAAATGCTGATGCAGTGATTGCTGCGGGCTCTGACTTTCCTGTTGAGTCTCCTAACCCATTCTTTGGTTTACATTCTTCGGTAACTAGACAAGACAAACAAAACACGCCTAAAGGCGGTTGGTATGCTGATGAGAAAATGACTCGTATTGAAGCGCTGAAAACATTTACTATTGATGCGGCATATTCTGGCCATCAAGAAAAAATTTTAGGAAGCTTACAGCCAGGTAAAAAAGCTGATTTCATATTATTAACTGACAATTACTTCACTAGCGACGAAACAACACTTTGGAAAAACCAGGTAATATCAACTTGGGTAAATGGTGTTAAGGTTTATCAAGCGATAAAAGCACCTTAAGATAGAAATAGTTTTAGCCTATTTAACAATACATGTTAGATAGGCTAAAACTCAGTTACAGAACCCCCCTTCCACATTCTTTGCCCTAAAAATATAACATCTCTGATAATAAGCGATGTTAATGCCAATCAAAAATTTTACGCTATACTCAATTTATCGTTGTTAGATTCACAATAACTTTTACTTAGCATGAGAATTATATGAAAAAAACGAATAAGTTATTTACCTACCTATTTATCGCCCTATTTATTGAAAGCCTAATATTAGGCAGCATATTTGATACTTTTATGTCAGCTTTTACTATAGGGTTACCAGCTTTATTAATCTCAATCTACTTTAATAGTAATGCACCCAAAAGCCCTATAACAAGACATGTGTCCGCCTTAGCGATCATGATTTTTGCTGCTTTACATATCCATCAAGCAAATGGGTTAATAGAAATACATTTTGAAATTTTCATTTTGATGGCTTTTTTAATTATCTATCAAGATTGGCGAGTTTTCATAACAGCTATCACGGTAGTCGCTATTCATCACATTTCCTTTTATTTTATGCAAATGAATAATAGCGGCGTATATATATTTGACCAAGATCGCTTAATGTTTAGCACGGTTATTTTGCATGCTGTTTATGCGATTACTGAAGCTTGTATAGCCGGATATATGGCAAAACAGATGAAGGATGAGACTAAAGCAGGAACCGAATTATCGAACATAAGTCAGAAATTAACATCTGACGTTCAGTCGATTGATTTAAGTATAAAAACTGCTGCAGGTAATAACCCAACTTTATTGTCATTTAACGAATTATTAGATTTATTACAACATGTAATATCCCAAGTGAAAGAACAAATCATTGAGCTTAATGAAAACTCTAGAAATTTATTACACACAAAATCTGATTTAGAAAGCTCATCAGCACAACGCCAGCAAGAAACAGATATAATTGCTACATCTGCCGAAGAAATGGCTGTAACGGTTGCCTCTATTGCAGAAGAAACAAACCAATTAAGCAATCAAATGCAAGAGGCGAATAACTACACAAAGGCAACTAACGAAGATATTTTAAAAATAACCGAACAAAACAAAAACTTAACGAATGCTCTTGAGAAAACGAGTGAACAAGTTACTGAATTAGCAAACTCAACCGGCGCTATATCACATGTATTATCAGAAATCAGCGGCATTGCTGAACAAACAAATTTGCTAGCGTTAAACGCCGCAATAGAAGCAGCAAGAGCAGGAGAGCAAGGTAGAGGCTTCGCTGTCGTTGCAGATGAAGTGCGTGCTCTAGCGAATAGAACAAAAGAAAGTACTGATAAAATTGGCGATACTTTAACCCTTTTACAAGGGTATTCAAAATCAACAACTGATTCAATGACCATGAGCATAGATATTGTGCAATCAGTAATCGAGAGTGCAAATAAAGCGCATGAGCAAGTCACTAAAGCATCAACATTAGTTGACCAAGCAAGTGCTGTATCAATAAATGTTGCTTCTGCTGTTGAACAGCAAGCACAAACAACAGACGGAATTGCGAAAAGTGCTGAAACACTTAGAGCAACAGTACAAACAGATTTAAATAAAGTTCAAGTACTAGGCGATGAAGCAAACAATGTGAGTAAAACAGCCAGTAAAATGGAAGAAAACATTGCCAGATTCAAGTAACAAAATATCCGCAAAACACATAGCAATAATCATAATGTGGCTATTATTTACAATAGTCGCATTTAGTTATTTCATCAGTAAAAATCTTGTGCCGTTTGATGCATTTGAAAAACTAAAAGGTTTAAAAACACATGAAGTAGCAAAGCACTTTGAAAAATATATATTGAAAGAAAACGCGACGTCTTCACCTACAATACTTCATTTTACAAACGATAGTTGTCGCTGCAATAAATTTAGTCAAAAGCACATTGATGGCATTAACATCATTGCTGATGTTAATCAGATTAACGTATTGTCTATTACGATAAATGAAGATCAATTAATTCCTTCTATACCATCAGTAGCAATAATCGATCAATTAGGTGAATTAATTTACTTTGGGCCTTATGGGGAAGGAGCATCATGTTCAAAAACATCCGGTTTTGCGAAAACAATATTGAAAAATCATATAAAAGGTTACTCTGCTAACTTAGTAGTCAATGATGCAAAAGGATGTTATTGCACAGTTTAAATTTTTATCCATTAACAATGACTTTATTAGCTTTTAAACTCAATAATATCTACGACATATTAAAAAAGGACGATACTTAGTATCGTCCTTTTTTATTCTGCTCATCATAGAACAAGGGATTCTCGAAACTATTAAAACAATCAATTACGCTTGATATAACCAAGTCAAAAAGCGTTTTGATTCACTTATATTTGAAAAGGTGAATAATTTAGAACCAATTTTATCTGTAACAACAACATTTCGTTTATTTACCGAAATAGATTGTACAGGCGAGGTAATTGAATACACCGCATTATTATATGTATATGACATAATAAAACTCTTATAAAATGCGCACGAGCGCTTAAAATCAAAAGTTATATTACTGACCTGCACAGCACTAATTATAAGATACTGATTTGCAAAACTTTGAGCTAAATAGAACAAATAAACTATAACGAGAATTCATCTCGATAGATTGACAATAATTAAACTTATTATAGTGATTGCTAACTGTGAAAGGGAAAGACAAAACACAGTTCACCGTAATTTTTCGTTCGGCGAACAGTTAGATAAACGAGAGGAGAATAAATAACAACGCGGATAATATAGAGATTTGCATGATAAGTAAACGGTTTCTTTTTAAATAACCACAATTTATTCATTATTACCTCTATTTTTTAGTAAAGATTTTAATTACTCTGGGTAAAGATTTTATTTACTCTAAATGAACAGTTTGAGTAAAAAAGAAATAAAAGTCCGTTGTTTTTACGCGTAAAAGCAGTCAACAAAGCAGTCACAAAAGGAAAAACAATGAAGTATGTTCGTTTAGGTAGTAGCCCACTAGAAGTTTCTCGAATTTGTTTGGGTAGTATGACTTGGGGCTTACAAAACAATCAAAGCGACGCAGATAAACAGCTTGATTATGCGCAAACCCAAGGAATAAACTTTATTGACACAGCTGAAATGTATGCTGTGCCACCTTCTGAAGAAACCTATGGTAAAACAGAGTCTATTATTGGTAATTGGTTAAAAGTGAACCCATCTAGACGAAAAGAAATAGTATTAGCCTCAAAAATTGCAGGTCCAGGCTTCTCATACATTCGTGATAATAGTGAGATAAGTAGCAAAACTATCGTTGAAGCGGTAGAAGGTTCACTAAAGCGATTGCAAACTGATTATATCGATTTATATCAATTACATTGGCCTAACTACTCTTCCCCTCACTTTGGAAATCATTGGCCAAATAAAATTAATTACACCAGCGTTAATGCTGAAGAGAAAACAGAGAAAATGCTCGATATTTTACAAGGGCTGTCGAACTGCATAAAAGCAGGAAAAATTCGTCATTGTGGCTTATCAGATGACACGCCGTGGGGCATTAATCAATATTTACGTTTAAGCGAGCAGCACGACCTACCGCGCATGGTTTCTGTTCAAAATGAATTTAGTTTATTACACACCAAAGACTGGCCTTACTTAATCGAAAACTGTGTCCATGAAGATATTGCTTATTTGCCTTGGTCACCTTTAGCAACAGGACTTCTCACAGGTAAGTATTTGAACGGTGCAATTCCGGAAGGTTCACGTTGGACATTTATGCAACGCAATGGCTTGTTCAGAGATACGCCAAACTCTCACCAAGCTGTACAAGCTTTTGTTGATTTAGCTAAGCAACACAACATGCCGCCAGCAACATTAGCATTAGGCTGGGTTGATCAAGTTAATGGCGTTACTTCAACTATTATTGGCGCCACGAGTATGCCGCAATTAATAGAAAACATTGACGCTTTTAAAGAACCTTTAGCCATTGAGGTAATAAAAGATATCAGAGAAGTATTAAAGCGATACCCCTCTCCTTTCTAAGCCTCCGTTCTAATTATTAGTTAACCTGAACTCGGTTTATGAGATTCTTAATCTATTGAAATATATAACTTATATTTCAAGTTTATATCTAGTCTGATAGTTTTACTTAATTCAAGGCAAATACACGCGTCAATAGCTAGTCTATTGCAAGTGTATTTAACGCTGAAGTTAGTAAAAATAGCTACTAGAGAAGAATTTATTAAGCCGAGTTCAGGTTAGTTAACATTATCAGCGCCTTGCAGTTAAACATTGTTAGGCGCACTTCACATAAATGCTAATAAAATATGAGCACTTCACAATATAAAGTTTGTTACGAAATTTTTCTTTACGTCATACTTAGTTGATTCGACAACCAAAGGTCAGTAACCTACTATCATTACAAATAAAGTTCTTGTATTACCTTTGATGAAAACTATGATGCAAAAAAATATAATTCTACTTATTAACGCTATTTTCTTTGTTATATCACCTATTTCAATGGCTTTTCAGCATGATGGGAGCACATTACCTCCCCCAAGAAAATTAACTGTAGAGCAAGCCAAAGTTGCAGCCGAAAACTATCAAAAATATTGTTCTTTGTGTCATGGTGCCGACAGACAAGGCCATGCGAACGATCATGCGCCTTCACTGCGCAGTAAAAGCTTAATGGAGTCAGGCGTTGCACACCAAATATTAAGACCAATGTCATATGGTCGGAAAGGCACGGCGATGGGCGGTTATCTTGATGAAGTGGGTGGCCCAATGACCTTAGATGAAACATGGGATTTAACTTATTGGTTATTTGAGCAAGCCGGTGTAGAACGATTAAAGTTTTCTACTAATCCGGTAGCAGGTGATATAAAAAAAGGAGAGAAAGCATACCTCGATAATTGTACTACCTGTCATGGTGTTAATGGCGAAGGTATAACTGCGCCAGCGTTAGGCAATCAATCAGCATTGGCTCATAATACCGATGAATTTATTCGCCATGCCATTCGTAACGGCCGCCAAAACACTCCTATGCTAGCTTTTAAAGATAAATTACCTGCCGAAGACATTGATAACATTACCGCATTTTTACGCAGTAAAGCGCTTGGTTGGAAAGATGAAAAAATCATTTTAAAAGCCTTACCTAAACCAGAAGAATACGTATTCAATCCTGAAGGTGATGATCCTGACTTTGATTTAACAGAAGATAAATACGTTTCATCAGAAGAATTATACGCAGCCTTAGAAGCTAAAAATAGAATGGTACTCATAGATACTCGCGTAACATCGGTTTGGCAAAATGCTCATATTGAAGGCTCAATCCCCTTCCCTTATTACAAAGATGTCGACATTAATAAAACCGTAGCAGGTATTCCAAAAGACGTGCAAATTGTCGCTTATTGCTCTTGCCCTCGTGCCGCGGCTGATTACACGATCAACAAACTTGCTAAATTAGGGTATACACGTACCGCTGTTTTATATGAAGGAATATTTGGTTGGATGAACAAAGGTTTTCCTGTCATGCGTGGTGATATAAAAGGCGTAAAAGATTAGGAAAAAAGTAGCTAATTTAATTAGCTACTTATAACTCTTCCTGTAAATAACCACTTGAATACCATTGTTTTTCATACGCTAAACTGCCCCATAAAACATGAGCTAAAGCAGTTTGAGAAAGACTTGGATTCAATTTCTTAGCATTCATTGTTTTTAGATCGAAGTCATAGATAAAGTTAAGCGGTTGTTTTTGTGGCTGCAATATCGTGACTTCATTATCTTTCATATAGGCAAAATTTTCAGCGTATTGCATCATTGCCCTTCCTGCAGCATTAGGATGATTTAAGTCATGTCCTAGCATTGGCGATTGATTCTTTACTCCTATTAATGATAATAACGTCGGCGCTAAATCAATTTGGCTGATCACTCGATTATCTAACTTATTAGTGTTACCTGAATTTAAAATCACACCCGGAATGTGGAAATTTTTAATCGGCACTAAGTCATTACCCATCGCTCTTGCATCATGATCTGCAACCACAAGAAAAACTGTATCTTGCCAATAAGCTTGTGTTTTTGCTTTGGTTATAAATTTTCCTAAAGCGTAATCCGCATATTGAATAGCTTGATGTCTCAGCATTTCTTTATCATCGTATTCGGCTAATTGTGCTTGTGTATAGTGAATTGGCTTGACTATGCCTTCAGGTATTTCAAATGGGTCATGATTACTTGAAGTAAAAATAAAACTAAGAAAAGGTTTATCACTATTATGTAGTTTTGTTAACTCTGCGTCAGCTTGATTAAATAAATCGTCATCACTCGCTCCCCACGAAGCGACAAATTTTGGCGTTTCGATATTGTTAAAGTCTACAATGTCAGTAAAGCCGTTACCTAAGAAAAAACTCTTCATATTATCAAAGTGACTTTCTCCTCCGTAAATAAATTGTGTCTTATAGCCTTCGCCTTTTAATAAACTCGCAATAGTGAAAAAGTTATGTTGTGATTTATCAAGCTTTACCACAGCTCTCGCTGGTGTTGGTGTGAAGCCAGTAATAACGGCTTCAATACCTCTGACAGAACGAGTACCTGTTGCATACAATTTGCTAAACGCCCATCCCTCAGCATTCAACTTATCTATCTCGGGAGTTAAAGGTAACCCTCCTAATGATGAAACATATTGCGCGCCTAAACTTTCTTCTAAAATTATCACTAAATTTTTAGGCTTACCTCGATAAGTAGGCTCACGAGTCGTTAATGATGGCTGAGTTTCTAATTTAAATTTTTCAGGTGATAATCCTGTTTCTCGACGAACAATACTGATAATTTTTTCCTGGCTCATTTTACCGTAAAGCTTGGCCGAATTTTTTTCATCGCCAAATTGCTTATAAGCATGAGCGACACTGTAAATAGAATTTAACGTTAATGAATTTATTAAGGGGTCTGTGGAAAAATAAACGAGTGAAGGATTAATTGGACGATGACCGACAGTACCTCTGGCACAAAGAAATAGCATTACAAATAATATAAAAAATGAGGTTATAGCAGGAATTACAGTTAACCTAGATTTTGTTTGACTAGCACTTATTTGATTAAGCCTAGATTGATTAGAAAAATTTATTTTAGATAACACCGTCCAGACTAATTTACTCAAAATAACTAAACATGAAAAAACTAAAGTTATCGTTAATAAGTGCCCATTAAAAAGCATTCTCATGACTTCATCAGGATACGCTAAATATTCAATAAACAAACGGTTCGGCCTAAAGCCATATTCATGGATAAATGCAGGTGTCGCTAACTCAAAAAATACGATACCAATAAATATAACAAGAAATAATACTTTCAATAACGATTGCCAAAACGTACTAAATTTAGACATCATCAACCAAGGATGAAGTATCGCTGGCAATATCAGCAAATACCCTAACGTACTTAAATCAATTCTTAATCCGTTGAAAAGTAAGGTAGTGATACTAGAAACGTCATGAAATCGTTCTATTTGCCATAAACCCAAGCTCGCTCTTGAAATAAAAAGCGTGATAATTAATAAGGCGGCAAAAAGTATAAATGGACGTAATGTATTATAGGTAGAAGTAAACATCGTTATAGCACTTTAGCTGAACACGATATTTACTTTATAAAATGAAACTTAAGGCTTGCTTAATTTAAACTGAAATAAAGCGATAATTGAAGTTTAGATACACTAATTATTAATAGTTAATTTTGAATGTTTGTTTTTAAATTGTGTAAAGCCTCATTAACAAGTTTCATTTCAATAATGCCTTTTTTAAACGCCACGTAAACGGGAAGTCTATATTCCTTCACCTCAACAGTATTAACATCAAACGCAGGGTAATGAGTTTTTAATATAAATTCCCCCACGACTTTACTAGTAACTACAGCATTTATTCTATTGCTATGTAACATCTGAAAGAGAACTTCATTAGTAGGTAGTTTATGAATGGTTGATAAATCAAGACCATAGGAAGATGAAATATCTTTATAATTATTTATTCCTCGGTGTACACCTATTACTTTATTTTCAAAATCAATATGACCTTGTTGGGCGGGGTAAAAAAGCGCAATTTTTGTGATATGAGTAGGTGTAGTAGGATAATCTAGAAAAACTTCTCTATCCTGAAATTTTCCCAAAGAAAAATAACAGTCATATTTATTATTTTTAATCTCGCGCTTTAATCTAGCCCAAGGAAGATTTATAACTTTAAGTTTCAGGTTGAGCTGCTCAAATAATGGATTAATTATATCCATATCTAAGCCTGTAAATGAACTCGTTGACTCATCAAATATCGTGTATGGCGGATAATGAGTGGTAGCACAAATCATTGATTGTTGAGCAAAAGCGTTATTTGCAATAAAGAATAAAAGAAAAGCGGAATAAAAAAACTTACTAATATAAAAGCGAATATACACCACAGTACCTCAAAAACTTTAATATGCTATTTCGACAAATTATACATAAGTAATGGGTAGAGGTCATGAAAAACTAAAATATTAGGATCCCCCCCCAAATAATTGCCGCAAATACCAAACTAATAAAAACGGCAGCAGAGCCGAGATCTTTTGCCAAACCAGATAATGGATGAATATCAAGCCCAACCCTATCAACCACAGCCTCTATCGCAGTATTAATCACTTCGGTAAACATAATAAACAGTATTGCTAAAACAAGTATTACTTGCTCTTTTACACTAATATCAAAACAAAAAGTTATCGGTATAGCGATTAATAACAACAATAGCTCTTGCTTAAATGCCGACTCATTAATATAAAGCCACTTAAAAGCCCTAAATGAATTAAGTGTCGCTAATTTTATTCTTTTAAGCCCTGTTGGCTTATTTTCGTTATCAAACATTAGTCGCTGATCTCCATGTCTAAATCCGTTGATTGAGTTGTTATAGTGGTTCTTGCAATTGCTCTTTTCGATTTACAATGCATAAATGCGTCATTATCAATACGATATGCCTTGGTTTTGACAGACATCATGCTGAGTAAAGTATCAAAAATATTATCATGCGAAATGGTTAAGTTTTCTGATTGACTTAAACAGGCGAGATTAAAATCTGATTGCATTGGAGCCGCCCAATAAATCATTGGTACATGGGTTTGTTCTTTTGGCGCAAAGGCATAAGGCAACCCATGTAAATAAACGCCACTTTCACCCAATGATTCGCCATGATCTGAAATATAAAGTAAGGATGTCTCAATATTCTGCTCTTCTGAAATATGGCGAAGTTTACTGATTACTTTAGACAATACTAAGTCAGTATAAGCAATAGTATTGTCATAAGTATTTACCAATTGTTCTTGTGTACAGTTTTGAATATCACTTCGTCGACAATCAGGGGTAAAAATTCCCTTACTTTCTGGATAGCGTTTAAAATATGTTGGCCCGTGTGACCCAATCATATGAAGCACAATCAAGGTGTTTTCATGGGTTAAATGTTCAAGTTTTTCTTGAAGTGGTTCTAATAAAGCTTCGTCATAGCAGTATTCACCATCACACAATGGATGAGATTTTTCTGTTGGAATTTTTTGTGATTTAACGCGGGTACAAACGCCTTTGCAACTGCCATTGTTATTACTGATCCATAGAACATCTGCACCAGCTAAATGAATTAAGTCAACGACATTTTGTTGTGACGTAGCAATGCGCTTATCGTAGTCATTTTTATTTAAACGAGAAAACATACAAGGCACTGATACCGCAGTTGCTGTACCACAAGAACTAACATTAGAAAATGACACAACATTTTGTTGCTGAGTAAACTGATTAGTTGGCTTTTCATAACCATTAAGAGAAAAACTCTGAGCACGTGCCGTTTCTCCTAACACCATAACAGTGACACGCTTTATCTGATTGTCTCTCACAATTGAAGGTGCAGTATCGAGC
>JAQWHO010000080.1 GCA_029249355.1 Thalassotalea sp. | reverse complement strand
TATGCCAATACGTTGTTGACTGTGGTTATAGTCTACTAAACTTTCACCATAACCATTGAAATATTGTGCATACCCTCTGAGTTTCCCCCAAAGAGGGAAAGTTAAGCCCAGCTCTATTGACCCATTATGTTCAGAAAAATTTTCTCGAACCTGTGCAGAAATTTCATATTTACCATTTAATTTGTAAACAGCGCTTAACTCAAAGTGTCCCATATAATCGGTAATGTCTGGATTATCGTCAGCTGAGTTATTTTGACTACTTACTGCATTACCTTCTGGAATTCTCCACCAAGGTCTAAATGATAGGGCCAAATTTTCCTTTTCAAAAAGAAAGTTTGCATAAACACGATTCCAACTTCTTGATAATAAACCTGAACGACCATTGGATTGATGTTCAAAACCAAGAATAAAACCCGTATTAGTGCCTAAGGGGTGCCAGTCGAGAGGCGCCATATAAAAACCTTCGGGTTGGTAATTAGTTTCTCTGAAAGGCCTAGAAATATCATCATTGTAAACTTGCCACCAAGACTCTAAAGTAAAACCAAAATAAACTTTATCACCCTTAATGAATAGATCCCCATGATTCAAAGGTACCTTAACACTGATTTGAAATTTTGCTTCGGTAGAGTCTAAGTTGTCGCCCCAGTTTGAATAATTTTTATAAGGAGCAGTATTAATATCATTACTATAGGTGGCGGGTAAGAAATAGTTCATTTTATGTGGTGTTAATACATAAGGATTTGAAAGTGTTTTTTGTTCTTTAATGAGACGGGTAGATATTAATCCTAACTCAGTATTATCTCCCTCTATATCAGTAAACATTTTTTTTTCACAGTACGCCTCTAATTCTTTTAGCGTTTTAGTTTTTCCTGATATATTTATTTCGTCATATAAACATTCACGAAATTTGCTGGTTTCTTCAGCAAAACTAACAAAAGATACTGCATTGACTAAACATAAAAGAATGGGTAACAAATTTTTGTTTTTTGTAGTTTTCATAAGACTCTTTATTTCATAATTCAATTACATAACTAGTATAAGCAATAAATTACTTTATTCATTATTAATATAAAAATATAAAATTTTAGACGTGGGTTTGACTTCAACTCTTGTTTTTTATTGTTACAACAGCCATTGAACAGGCTCCTAGACACTTTTTTAATATTCTTTTTTATTCGACTTTACGCGATTGAAAAAACTATCAGTCAAAGTGTCATCAATATCAACAGAGCATTTATTCTACTTGGTTTTTGATAAATCACAATGAAACAAACAAGGGGTATTTTAAAGATAGAAACCCTTTTTCTACTTCAGATTGTGGTTTATAATACTTAAGTGAACTTACTGCTGAAAGGGCTTCTTTATCAATATTCGTTGCTAATACAAAGCATGATTTTTGTTCTGTAATCTGTTCCACCTCCCTTTTAACATACTGGTAATTAATATTGATACTCTCCCGTTGATTGACTCAAATGGCTGTTTTTATAGATGACTTATCAAAAGTGACCTTTGAAGGCACTAACGTGATAAGTTTAATTTCAGCTAAAAATTCAGTATTACTTTTATGATAAACCTTACAATCTGCTGCAAGGTATTTAGGGGCTTGGTTTTTTAAATTCATTAACAAGTACCTTATTTCGCGCTTTAAAAATAGCCGTATCAACACTGTTTCCATTCTAGTTTTTACGCGTAAGTGGAATACCTCCATCTTGACTGACAATGATTTCTTGTACGACTTGTTTTAAATAAGAGCGATGAGCCTTGCTATGGCCATGATTGATTTTAATGACGTTGTCACTTGTTCAATTTCACATTTTTGTCCGGAGAATAATGAAAATAAGCTTTCACAGTCAAAATCGTAACACTGGTCTAGGATCCTACCGAGTTTGTAACGATTAAAATGTGATTCTTGAATCCCTACACGTAATAAATGTTAAATAAAGGAGTTAGTAAAAAGTTTAGGTATGAGTGATAAAGGTCAATTGGCAAAGCCCCGTCCATTTATGAACATGCCTTTTGCGGTAAGTATTGGTCTAAAAGTCAGATGATTTTTAAGTCTTTGATAACACGTGAAACAATGCCGTGATTGTCTAACCACTTGGTTTTTAGATTTATATACCTCAAAGTTGAGGTGTTATTATATCACATCAAGGAGAATTAATAGTTAAGATGAAAGGAAAAATTTGCAAATACAAAATACTAATTATTGAATTGCGATGGTAAAGAAATTATCTAAACCTATTTCGCTATGTGGGCGTTAGCGAGTTAGAGTTAATGCCCTATGTTTATTTGAAACTTACATGATTCAATGTCCGCTCTAGAGATTTAAGTTCTAATTCCGTGCAAAAATTTTCGGCACAATCTCAATTGTGAATGAATGTGAGTTTTTATATAAAAACTAAAACTTTAGGATCCCTGAACTACCATTTTTAACTCAAAAGCTAACTTCCGCTTTTGGCTAAAAGTTGACCTAAAGAACTACCAATCGCTAAATTCTGCAATCTGCACAAAGTGAAAATTATACAAGTATTAATTTTTCGGCTAAAAACCTTAGCTGCACATATTTACATTTTGCTCACAAATTAAATGATTAATTAATATCACGGATAAGTTTTCTTTTTTAACCGCTTCATCGAATCATGCTTGAGGGATTTCACATTTTAAGAAGGAAAGTATTGGTGCTAATAATCTTCAAGTCGACATTGGCGAAAATTCTTCACTATAAACCTTTATAATAAAGAATTTTATCATAGGAATATTATCAGCACCGTGATTGTTTTTTAAGAAAGTGAGTTATTCTTAATTCACGATAAAAATGAACAATATGC
>JAQWHO010000079.1 GCA_029249355.1 Thalassotalea sp. | reverse complement strand
CTATTTATGAGCCAGGTTTAACTCCCCTAGTTGAAGAAACCTACAAGAATGGTTTATTAAACTTCACAACAGACGCTGAAAAAGGCGTATCGCATGGCAGCATTCAATTTATTGCTGTAGGTACTCCACCTGACGAAGATGGCTCTGCAGATTTAAAGTATGTTTTAGCTGTCGCTGAAACCATCGCAACGTACATGACAGATGAAAAGGTTGTTATCGATAAATCAACCGTTCCTGTCGGCACAGCTGACAAAGTTTCAGCAAAAATAGCAGAAGTTTTAGCAGCAAGAAAGCAAAGCATAGCTTTCGATGTAGTATCGAATCCTGAATTTTTAAAAGAAGGTGCTGCAGTCAGTGACTGTATGAAACCTGACCGTATAGTCGTCGGCACAGATAATGAGAAATCTCGCGTAGCAATGCGTGAACTTTATGCCCCTTTTAATCGTAATCACGATCGTATGATTTTCATGGATGTTAGATCAGCTGAACTAACAAAATATGCCGCAAACTGTATGCTTGCGACTAAAATTTCATTTATGAATGAAATGTCTAACCTAGCAGAATTGCTTGGTGCAGATATCGAAGCGGTTCGCCATGGCATTGGCTCTGATTCTCGAATTGGTTATCAATTTATTTATCCTGGTTGTGGCTATGGGGGTTCATGTTTCCCTAAAGATGTACAAGCACTGGTTCGCACAGCAAACGGCATTAATTATAAGCCGGCATTATTAGAAGCAGTCGAATCTGTTAACTACGCGCAAAAGCAAAAATTATTTACGCATTTACACAATCATTTTAACGGTGATTTAGCCGGTAAAACGGTTGCTATTTGGGGTCTGTCATTTAAACCGCAAACAGACGATATGCGTGAAGCGTCGTCAATTGTTTTAATGAAGTCTTTATGGGAGGCTGGTGCAACGGTTCAAGCTTATGATCCTGAAGCAATGGAAGAATGTCAGCGAATTTTTGGTGATAACGATAATTTAGCCTTAGTAGGCACAAAAGAGTCGGCATTAAGAGGTGCGGATGCTTTAGTCGTTTGTACCGAGTGGAGCCAATTTAGGGCACCTGATTTTGACCTTATTGCTAGTTCTTTAAGTTCAAAAGTCATCGTTGATGGCCGAAACTTATATGATCCACAATTGTTAAACGATCGTGGCTTTGCCTATTATGCGATTGGTCGTGGTGATAGTGTAAAAAAGGTAACTTCATAGTATGAAGTATTTAGTAACTGGAGCCGCTGGCTTTATTGGTTTTCATGTATCCCAAAAACTCTGTGAACAAGGTCACCAAGTTGTTGGGATTGATAACCTAAACGATTATTATGATGTGGCACTTAAGCATGCTCGTTTAAAGGAATTATCTCCTTTTGAAGACTTTAGCTTTATTCAATTGGATCTTGCTGATCGTGAAGGTATTGCTGCTCTTTTTGCTAAAGAAAAATTTGACCGTGTAATTCATTTGGCTGCTCAAGCCGGCGTGCGATATTCAATTGATAACCCGATGGCCTATGCTGATTCAAATCTGATTGGCCATTTAACGATTTTAGAAGGATGTCGAAATAACGATGTTGAACATTTAGTGTATGCTTCTTCAAGTTCTGTTTATGGTTTAAATAATAAAACGCCATTTTCAACGTCAGATAGTATCGATCATCCTATTTCACTCTATGCTGCCACTAAAAAATCCAATGAGTTGATGTCTCATACTTACTCTCATTTATATAATATCCCAACTACGGGGCTAAGATTTTTTACGGTATATGGCCCTTGGGGTCGTCCTGACATGGCTTTGTTTAAATTTACCAAAGCTATTGTTGAAGATAAACCTATCGATATATACAACCATGGTGATATGCGTCGAGACTTTACTTATATCGATGATATTGTTGAAGGGATATTACGTATACAAGCCATTATCCCTGAAAAAAATAGCAGTTGGACTGTAGAAACAGGATCCGCTTCTATGAGCTCAGCCCCTTATAAAGTATTCAATATTGGTAATGGTAACCCCGTAAAATTACTCGACTTTGTTGAATCTCTTGAAAGCTCTTTAGGTAAACAAGCACAAAAGAACTTTATGCCTATGCAAGCCGGAGATGTATACCAAACTTATGCTGATGTCGAAGATTTATATAAAATTGCCAACTACAAACCTTCAGTATCAGTTCCTGATGGTGTAAGTAACTTTGTCGATTGGTATAAAGACTTTTATAACGTTTAGAACATTTCAATAAAGCTTTAATAATCAGATTTAAGTCGATTTCGATTCGACTTAAATCTTTTAAACTTTCCTTTCAATTTCAATTTCAATTTCAATTTAGTAAATATATTCGATATTATTTTTGAAAAGTAATGTTGTTTTTTTCTAACAATTCAATAACATGCTTTACAGGAATCGCATAGGTGATGCCGCTAGGATTACTAATAACACCTTCTTTACTCTGCTGAACAAATACCTTATTAATAACACCTATAACCTTGCCTGTTTCAATTTCATATAACGCACTACCACTGTTTCCGGGATATGCTGTTGCATCTAATTGATAAACTAAATACGGGTCGCGTAATCGTTTTAACATTGCAATATTTATATGACCGGCGTTATCAACAGGTGTAATTGTTGGAGAAACATTCGCGATGATCCCTCGATGGGTAACGGGATACAAACCTAAGACAGAGCCAATAGGAAAGCCAGTAAAAGCCACATAGCTCCCCTCAGGATAAAGACTTTCATTCGCTAATAGCATTGCTGGCAATGGTTTACCTTTTATTTTCAATACCGCTAAATCATATCTTTTCGATGAATCAACCAATGTCGCTTTTCGGACAGTTGCACTCTTTCCCGAACCTGTGAATATGACAAGTTCTTGGAGTAAGTCTTTCTCTAATTGCTCTGGAACGACATGGTGATTAGTCACCACATATTGACCGTTACCAATCACAAAGCCGGAACCTTGCAGCGTATTTCTAGGTTTACCGGTTGGTGTATAAACGCCAACCCCCACAACTGAAGGCTTAATTTTAGCAATAGTTTCAACTAATTGAGCCGATAAAGCAGTGCTAGAAAGAATAAGACTGATGATAATAAATATATACCGGCACATTGAACTGTCCTTAAAATAATGTGAAAAAGAACGTGGAGTTTTTAATAAATTAGCATTAATGGGATTATCTATCATAATTACAATAAGTTAATAATAACTTTTATCTATGAAAAACATTTTCTCACAGTTTGGATGTTACATGAAAAAGAAAAAAATTGTCCCTATTTTCGCTGGCGGTGGCACTCGTTTACCAGCCCATGCTGGAATTTTACAAGCGCTTGGCGAGTTTGATGTTGAATTTGACGATATCGTTGGTGTCTCAGGCGGTAGTATTATTGCCAGCCTTTTTGCATCCGGCTTAACCCTTCCAGAAGTAAAGCATATCGCACTAAACACTGACTACAATCAGTTTCGAGAATTTTCATTGATCAAATTAATACGTAATGGTGGCTTAAGCTCTGGGGATGTTTTTGAACGTTGGGTTGATCGCTTACTAGAAGGGAAAACCTTTAAAGAAATGGACTATAACTTACACGTAGTGGCGACCGATGTTGCTCATGGCAAACCGGTTATTTTTAATAAAAAAAACACACCAGATTTAAAGGTTTCTTTGGCTGTACGATTTTCGATGTCGATCCCTTTAGTGTTTAGTTTCAAAAAATTTGGTAAGCATTTAATGGTTGATGGCAGCATTTTATCTGAAGATGCTTTGCATAGAGATTGGGCGGAAGATGGCACGCCAGTAATCTGTTTTCGTTTAAAAGGGGATTACGAATACGATGAAATCAAAATAAAAGGGATGTTCCCCATCGTACAATATATTAGTTTATTAATTCGTACCTTCATGACCACCATTTCAAGAGAATATATCAATGATGCTTTTTGGCACAACACTGTTGTCGTTAATACTGGCTTATCATCTGCGGTAGATTTCACTATGACCGTTGAGCAAAAAGAAGCGCTTTATTTTAAGGGTTATCATACTGCGAATAAGATTTTGCCGATAAAAGTAAAAGCGCTATCAACTAATTATATTTAAATAGTTCAATTAATCTCTATTAATAATTTACCAATAAAATCAGAATCTTCAATATATTGAGCGATTAACAGTTATATCTAGTTAATTTTATTTATTATCGATACAATGAATCCAATGTTAATATTTTGTACTATTAAAAAATAGCGAAATAAAAAATAGTTTAACTAAAAAATTGATTTGGAATTAGGTTATGGAACAGATATTAAATGCTAAGGTTGCAGTTATTGGCCTTGGTTATGTAGGATTGCCGTTAGCGGTTGAATTTGGTAAAAAATTTCAAACCATTGGCTTTGATATCAATAAATCAAGAGTTAACGAACTCAATGACGGCTTTGATCGCACATTAGAAGTTGATTCAGACGAATTAAAAGAAGCTGCTCAATTAAGATGTTCAAGTGAAGCGTCTGATATTACTGGTTGTGATTTTTATATTGTCACTGTTCCCACCCCAATCGATGAACACAAGCAACCTGATTTAACGCCATTAAGAAAAGCCTCTGAATTACTGGGTAAAGTGATCACAAAAAATTCAATAGTGATTTACGAATCGACGGTTTACCCTGGTGCGACTGAAGAAACATGTGTACCTATTTTGGAGCAAGTATCTGGTTTAATCTTTAATAAAGACTTTTTTGTTGGTTATTCACCTGAACGTATCAATCCAGGTGATAAAACTCATCGTTTGCCTACCATTTTAAAAGTCACCTCTGGTTCAACACCTGAAGTAGCAGAAAAAGTAGATGCGTTATACCGAACAATTATTGCTGCTGGCACTTATAAAGCCTCTTCGATAAAAGTGGCCGAAGCAGCCAAGGTTATTGAAAACACTCAGCGCGATGTCAATATAGCCTTAATCAATGAGTTATCGATTATTTTCAATCGACTTAATATTGATACCATAGAAGTGCTTGAAGTTGCAGGTACTAAATGGAATTTCCTACCTTTCCGTCCAGGATTAGTTGGTGGCCACTGTATTGGCGTAGATCCATATTATCTGACACATAAAGCACAATCGGTTGGTTATCACCCCTAAATGATTTTAGCTGGTCGTCGATTAAATGATGGTATGGGGCAATATGTAGTTTCACAACTTGTTAAAG
The DNA here is from genome assembly GCA_029249355.1 of Thalassotalea sp. Lineage (GTDB taxonomy): Bacteria > Pseudomonadota > Gammaproteobacteria > Enterobacterales > Alteromonadaceae > Thalassotalea_H. The sequence continues at coordinate 3,573 of JAQWHO010000079.1, read as the reverse complement.
GCATGCTACAAAAACGCATCCAAGTTGACCAAGCCAATGTATTAGTGATGGGGCTAACTTTTAAAGAAAATTGTCCTGATTTGAGAAATACTAAAGTCATTGATATTGTTCATGAATTAAAAGAATACAATGTTAATGTCGATATTGTTGATCCATTATGCGCAAGTGAAGAAGCGGAACGTGAGTACGGTGTATCACTTATTTCTGAGCCGAAAAACAATCATTATGACGCAGTAATTCTTGCGGTTGCCCATGATCAATTCAAGGCATTAGGTGTTAACGCTATAAAAGCATTCGGTAAAGAAAGTCATGTGCTTTATGATTTAAAATGCGTATTAGACAAAAACAGTGTCGATATGCGTTTATAAGTAAACGTATAAGTTTAGAATAAACAGGAAAATTTCGTGTCAAAATTTGAACAAGTAAAAACAGATTTAATAAAAACTCCTAAAACATGGCTAGTAACAGGAGTTGCCGGCTTTATTGGTTCTAACTTATTAGAAATGTTATTAAAACTGAATCAGACTGTCATCGGTTTAGATAATTTTGCGACCGGTTATCAAAAAAACCTCGATGAAGTAAAAACGTTGGTAACCGATGCACAATGGCAAGGTTTTACTTTTATTGAAGGTGATATTCGCGACGTAGACACCTGTTTACAAGCTAGTATAAATGTCGACTATGTATTGCATCAAGCCGCATTAGGTTCAGTACCGAGATCAATTGCAGATCCAATTACAACAAATTCAGCTAATATCACTGGCTTTTTAAACATGCTTGAGGCGGCAAAACAGAATAATGTTACGAGCTTTGTTTACGCTGCCAGTAGTTCTACATATGGTGATCATCCTGCGCTACCAAAAGTAGAAGAAAACATAGGCAACCCGCTTTCTCCCTACGCTGTGACTAAATATGTAAATGAATTATATGCTGACGTGTATTCAAGAACGTACGGCTTTAAATGTATAGGTCTACGTTACTTTAATGTATTTGGCCGCCGCCAAGATCCCGATGGTGCATATGCTGCGGTAATTCCTAAATGGACAGCATCAATGATTAAAAATGAGCAAGTATTTATTAATGGTGACGGCTTAACCAGTCGAGATTTTTGTTATATCGAAAATACCGTCCAAATGAATATTCTAGCCGCTACTGCTCAAGACGACGCCAAAGCACATGTTTATAATGTCGCGGTAGGCGATAGAACAACACTAAATGATTTGTTTAGCTCAATAAAAACCGCATTAATTGCTAGTGATGTTGAAATCAAACAAAGTGCAGAATATCGTGATTTCCGTGCGGGTGATGTACGCCATTCACAAGCCGACGTTTCTAAAGCAGTTAAAAATTTAGGATACGCACCAAGCCATCGAATTCAAGACGGAATATTAGAAGCAATGCCGTGGTATTTAAAAAATGTGAAGTAATTTACTAAAATTTATTCATATCTATATAAATATAAAACAAAACTATCCTATACTTTAACTACACAATATATTCTAGATTAATATTTCTCTTTTAGAATCATAATAATATAGAATGGATTCCTGAGAATTTAATTGACTAATTTTAAGAGTTATTAAAATGGGCTGGACTAAGAAATTACTGAATACCCCTGTGGTTGGTGATGTCACAAAAAAATTAGTGTCGATGAAGGTTAATCACGACGCTAAGAGTATTGCTGAACATTTTACTCAGTTTTTACAGCCCGAAGTTGCTGATACTCCAGAATTAAGAGATCAAGTATTTAAAATTCGCCATAATGTGTACTGTGAAGAATTAGCCTTTGAGGAAATAAAAGAAGAGGGCAAAGAAAAAGACGAATTTGACGATCAATCTATTTTTACAATGATCAAACACAAGCCTACAAACGTTTACACAAGTTGTGTTCGAGTAGTTCGTGCTAGAAACCAAAATGAATTACTTCCTCTGGAAAAATATTGCTCTGCTTCCATTCAAGATGAAGCACTACATCCAAGTAATTTTGAACGACATGAAATTTGTGAAATATCTCGTTTAGCCGTCAAAGCTGACTTTCGTCGTCGTGCTTCTGATAAGTTTAAAGGCTCGGCAATTGGTGCTATTAGCGAAGCAACATATTCTGAAACTGAATTGCGTTGTTTTCCTTTTATCGCCATAGGCTTATATATGGCCGCAGCCACCATGGCAATTAATACCGGTATTAATCATGTTTACGTTATGATGGAGCCTAGATTGGCACGTAGTATGAAATTTGTTGGCATAAAATTCATCCAAATTGGCGAAGCTATTGAGTACCATGGGAAAAGAGCGCCTTATTACATTAATCCTCATATTTTCTTAGAAAATTTATCACCTGGTTTTATCTCCCTTTACCAATCAATTAGAGATGACATCAGCTCACAACTACCGAACAACGATAATTCAAACAAAGAATAGTTGTAGGTCACGCAAACTATTGCGATAATTTACCCTCGCATCGTAATATCAAAAGTATTTAAGGTTTATATCAATGAAAATTGGCATTATTGTCGGAACTCGCCCTGAAATAATTAAAATGGCTCCTGTCATCCGAGAATGTGAAAAACGAAATATTCCTTATTTTATTATTCATTCCAATCAGCATTATTCTAAAGAAATGGATAGTATATTTTTTGACGAGTTACAGCTTCCTGCACCTCATTATAATCTTGGTGTTGGCTCCGGTTTACATAGTAACCAAACTGGTAATATCCTCATAAAAATGGAACCCATTCTGCTTGAAGAAAAACCGGATGTTGTTTTAGTACAAGGTGATACAAATACTGTGTTAGCTGGTGCTTTATCTGCTTCAAAATTAAATATTAAAGTTGGTCATATCGAAGCAGGTTTGCGTAGTTATGACAGAACAATGCCTGAAGAAACTAACCGTATAATGACTGATCACATCAGTGAGTATTTATTTGCAGTGGGGCCGAATCAGGAGAAGATATTAAAAGCAGAAGGCATTGACTATAAAAAAATTCATACGGTAGGAAATACTGTCTCAGATTCGTTATTTCAGCATTTGGAAATTTCAGCACAAAAAAGCAAAATATTATCAGAGTTAAATCTCACTGCTGGGGAATACTTTTTAGTAACCGCTCATCGTGCATCCAATGTTGATATAGCTTCAAACTTATTAGAATTATTAAATTTATTTGACCAAATGCATCAAAACTATGATGGCAAAATCGTTTGGCCAATTCACCCTAGAACACAATCAAAATTAAAAGAATTCAATATTGAACTGCCTAGTTACTTGCAACTTATTCCACCTGTGGGCTACCTTGATTTTATTCAATTACAAAAACATGCAAAGTTAATTCTCACTGATTCTGGCGGAATACAAGAAGAAGCCTGTTTATTAGGCGTACCTAGTTTAACACTACGTGAAAATACTGAGCGCCCTGAGGCGGTTGAAGTAGGGGCAAGTGAACTTGTTGGTCGTAATGCAATTAAAGCTGTCGCAGCAGCTAAACAGTGGTTGAATAAAGAAAGTTATACTTGGGAAAACCCATTTGGTGACGGTCATGTCGCTGAACACATTTTAGATATTGTAGAAGGTAAAAATAA